>CAXUMK010000064.1:0-20179 GCA_964251885.1 uncultured Segetibacter sp.
GGATCTCTTTCAGCAGCTTTTGCGTGTCTTCCGAGAAGCCAGCGATATAATTATCGACGTTAATTATTTCAGATATTTGCGGTGTCATAAAGGGCAATCTAACGATTGAAAAAAAGATAGGAGTAAATTTACATATTCAATGTAGATGATTTTAAAAACTTTGTCAGCTTGCATCGCACCGCTGCTCATAAATGATTTCAGGCTTTGCTTTGTTATTTTTACGGATAGTTCTGGTAGTCTGAAGCCATTCAAATATTAGAACCATATTTACAATTCACTGTTTACCTTTACCAATCTTATACATTATTCCCATGAAATTTGGAATTGTTGTTTTCCCCGGTTCTAACTGCGACAGAGATATGCACGACGCTTTGCAGGATGAACTGGGAAAAGAGGTAGTAATGCTGTGGCACAAAGACAAAGACATTAGTATGTTTTCAACCGATGACTGTATTGTGTTGCCGGGAGGTTTTTCTTACGGCGATTACCTGCGTTGCGGCGCCATTGCCCGTTTTAGCCCGATGATGGAAAGCGTGATCGACTTTGCCAAAAGAGGAGGAAAGGTCTTGGGTGTTTGTAATGGTTTCCAGATTTTATGTGAAAGCGGATTATTGCCGGGAGCGCTTTTGCAAAACGCACAGCAACAATTTGTCTGCAAAAATGTTTATATGACCAGTGAAGACGGCACGCCTTTAAAAATTCCTGTTGCGCATGGCGAAGGAAGGTATTATGCTGAAGACACTGTGTTAGACGAGCTTGAAGCAAACGGACAGGTGATCTTTAAATACTGTGATGAAAGAGGAAATATAGAGCCATTGAGTAATCCGAATGGAGCGATGAGAAATATTGCAGGTATCAGAAACATGGAAAACAATGTTTTTGGTATGATGCCTCATCCTGAGAGGGCCATTTCTACTGTCTTAGGCAACACAGATGGAATACATGTTTTTAAGCTGTTGGGATTGAATTAACAAACCGTGGTTTACCAATTGGTATTGCCGCTTGTAAAATTTTAAATATGCGCAGAGTTGTATTTTTTGCTGTTTTTGTTTTAGTTGCCTCCACTTTAATGGCGCAGATAAAAGACCCGGTTAAGTGGACTGCCATCAGCAGAAAAAAGGCAGACGGGTACGAAGTAGTATTGACTGCAACATTGCCAAAACCCTGGCATATTTATTCGCAAAAAACAGGTGAAGGCGGACCTGTTGCTACGACCTTTAAGTTTACAAAAAATCCTCTGCTAACTTTTGATGGCGAAGTGAAGGAGGTTGGCGTTTTAAAAGAAAATTACGACAAGCTTTTTGATACCAAAGTAAAATACTTCGGTGATAAGGTCGACTTTGTTCAAACTGTAAAGGTGAGAGGAAATGTAAAAACAAACGTAAATGTCACTGTTGAATACATGACCTGCAACGATAGTCAGTGTCTTCCTCCGACAAAGAAATCATTTAATGTTTCTTTGTAATTCAATAACCTTAATGATGAAAAAATTTTTTAGCCCGCTTTTTCTTGTCATTTCTTTTTTTGCTTCACATACAATCACTGCACAGGTAGCACAACCTGTGCAGTTTTCGTTTTCAGCAAACCGTAGCGAAAGCGGAAAAGCTTTTTTATTCATAAAGGCAAAAGTTGCAGCCGGTTCTCAATTGTTTTCGGCAAAAAAGAAATCTGCTGAAGATGTGTTTGTCTCTTCCGTTGAATTTGATACTGCAGCAAAAAAGTATATTAAAGACAGCCTGACAGAAACAGGAAGCATACAAACTGCAACCGACTCTGCCACAGGCGGAGCGGAGGTAAGATTTTTTACTGACAGCGCAGAATGGAAACAGCCGATTGATATCGCTGAAAAAGACAGCGCGGTTATAAAAGGAACTGTGACGTGGCTTGCAAGACAGGGAACTGCTTTTCCGGGAGGTGAGGAAGCCTTTTCAGTAAAAATAAAACCAGCAGTTAAAGCGGAGACGGTTCAGGCTAAAGATGATTCTCTGTGGTCAATTTTTTGGATTTGTTTGTTGACTGGTCTTGTTGCTGTGCTGACTCCCTGTGTTTTTCCTTTGGTTCCTGTAACAGTCAGCTTCTTTTTAAAACGAAGTAAATCACGCAGCGAAGGTTTGCGGAATGCTGCCTGGTATTCGTTGTCTATCATTTTAATTTATACCATCCCCACACTCATTCTTACTTTACTTTTTGGTGGAAATGCGCTGTACACTATTTCTACGCATCCGGTGACTAACCTGTTATTCTTTGCCATTTTCATCATTTTCGCCATATCCTTTTTTGGCGCTTTCGATATTTCTTTGCCAAATAGCTGGGCTAATAAAGCAGATGAAAAAGCAGGTAAAGGTGGATTAGCAGGAATATTTTTCATGGCGCTTACATTGGTTATCGTCAGCTTTAGCTGTACCGGGCCAATTGTGGGAACCTTACTTGGTAAAACAGCCACGCAAGGGGTTGGCTTAGCGCCGGTTGCCGGCATGGCGGGTTTCGGTTTGGGACTTGCGCTGCCTTTTTCTTTATTTGCATTTTTTCCGTCTATGCTTAAGTCGTTGCCTAAAAGTGGTGGCTGGCTCAATACGGTTAAGGTAACATTTGGCTTTATAGAACTGGCACTGGCAATGAAGTTTCTCTCTAATGTTGACCTTGCTTATCACTGGCATTTACTCGACAGAGAAATTTTTCTTAGTATTTGGATTGTCGTTTTTACTTTGCTCGGCGCTTATCTTTTAGGTAAATTAAAATTCAGCCACGACAGCGATGTGGCTTACGTAAGTGTTCCGAGATTGTTTTTTGCAATCGCCTCTTTTTCTTTTGTTTTATATCTTTTCCCCGGTTTATGGGGTGCGCCACTAAAAGGTATCGGGGGTTGGCTGCCTCCTGCTTCTACACAGGATTTTAACCTGCATGAGATCAAATACCAGCTACAGGATTTGAAAAACTCCGGAATTCATTCTACCGGTTCATCTGCATCTTCAGCCGAGCCGCCAAAAAAATACACCGACAAGCTTCATGTTCCTTTGGGACTTACGGGATATTTTGACCTCGACGAAGGAATGGCTGCTGCAAAAGCTTTAAACAAACCGGTAATGCTCGATTTTACTGGCCACAGTTGCGCTAATTGCCGCAAGATGGAAGCTGAAGTTTGGGATAACCCGGAGGTAATGAGCAGGATGAGAAATGATTTTGTTCTGGTAAGCTTGTATGTGGATGAATCAACTGAACTACGCGAGAGTGAGCAGTACCTGAATAAAGAAGGAAAGAAAATAACAACTGTTGGCGAGAAAAATCTTGATTACGAGTCAACCAAGTTTGGCTTTAATGCACAGCCATTATATATGTTCCTCGACCTGAACGGTCAGCCTTTAAGCGACGTAAAATATGGGTATGACCGCAATGTGCAGAAGTTTGTAAATCACTTAGAGGCTGTGAAGAAAAAGTTTGGAGGGAAGTGAGAGTGAAGGATTTTCTAAAACGATTCACATCTTCATTGGTGTTCCAAATTGTGTTATTACGTATACAAAAAATGAGGATTTTTCCAACCTTATAAATTAGTTTACTTCCGATCTTACTTCTTTTACTTATTACAGTCATGGCAATTTTGATGCTGACTTTGAAGCGGAGTTGTATTTTATAGTTGCGCTACCAGATTATTGTAATCTTCATGCGAACCAATCCAAAACCATACAATGGTGTTTTCCTCCTTAATACCAAGTGCCCTGTAAGATAACCCTACTCTAACAGAGTATACGGGCTCTTTTTTGTTTATCCGCTTAAAATGTAGAGCGGGATGATTGTGGTTTTTCTTCCATTGTTGATAACACTTTCTTGCATGTTCCTGTGTTTCTTCAGGAAGGCTGGCAAAAGCCTTGCGAAATCTGTTTGTTGTTACTGATTTCAATTACCAATCTTCTTTTCGCGTTTCGCCTGCTTTATATTCTGCAATTGCTTCCTGTGCAAGATTGCTTAGTTGGTTCTGCGTTTTCTCAAAGGTTGTATTCCATTCTATTTCTTCTTCCAACAGCTTCGCTAATTGTTTTTGTTCGTCGTCCTGAAGCTTCTCTACTTTTGAAATGACTTCTTTTAATTCTGCAACCATAACTGTTATTTATTTAAAGTTAGGCAATAGAGTTGATGTAAACAAAGTGCAAGTGGAAAATAGAAAGAGCATAGCTCTTAGCTTTTTCAGCCCCATCATTTTATCAAATGCTCATCAAATCCCAATTCAACCAGCTTTTCATAAGCCTGCCATGCATCTTCAGGAATGGGCTGAGGAATTTGAAAGCCTTTTTCTGCATATACCTTTATGCGTTGAAAGTCTCCAACCATTATGTGTATTACTTTCTCTAACGGTATTTCATGTGTTGGATAATCCTGAAAAGATATTTGCGGAGAAGTTACAATCAGTGTTTTATCGGGCCAGTGTTTTTTGAAAGTGGCAAAACTTCTGCGTTCCATGTAAGGCTTTTGCACTACTATAAAAGATTGCGGATCAAGTGTATGTTGTTTCAATAACTGCTGAGTAAACAGAATGTTTTCGCCCGTATTGGTTGATTTGTTCTCAATTAAAATAGCCTCTTTAGGAACGCCTTTTTCAATAGCAATTTTCGCAAACTTGTCGGCTTCGGTTTCCGTCCACATATCTTCTGTTAAGCGGCCAAGGCCGCCTGAAAAAATCAATAACGGAGCCCAGCCCTGCAGGTATAATTCTGCTCCGCGATCTGCAACCCGTACATCATGACTTCCTAATACCAGGATGCAGTCAGACTTTTTAAGACTGTTATTTATATGATGATAATCCCAAAGCTTTTGAGCTAATGTGATAGTTTCTTCTGTTATCATTGAACGAAAATAAGAGGATATTGTTTATACCATAGTTTGTGAGAGATGAAAGTGCCGACTTTTACTTTGCCCACAATGAAAATAAAAGTACAAGTGTGCGACGCAACAAAAGATAAATAGAAGTAATTAAGCCGGGCTCAAAAAAATCTTTTACATTTCATAAACAATACAAACCTTTACAACTATTGACCATTTTTGAATTAAAGCAAACCAACAATGAAAAAAACAATTACGCTTGGGTTTTTAATGATAATCTTCTTTAACGCCATCGGCCAGAATACTTTGCCTGCAGTCTCTGTTTTGCCACAGCCGGTTTCACTGCAAACAGGTGAAGGCAGTTTTTTATTAAGAAAGACAACGGCGATCGAAGTATCGTCCACAGATACCGATGCAAAAAGAGTGGCGGGTTTTCTTTCAAAAAGACTATCAGCGGTTACGGGTTATGCAATACCTGTAAAAACTCATTCGGCTAATGTTACTACTACCGGAAACATCCTGTTGACTTTATCGGCTGACACTACCTTAGGTATGGAAGGTTACAGGTTGAAGGTTATTCCAAATTCTGTTGTCATTACAGCACATAAACCTGCAGGTTTGTTTTATGGGATGCAAACATTGCTGCAACTGTTTCCAAAGGAAATTGAAAGTACCACAGCGGTAAAAAATGTTAGCTGGCTGGCGCCATCAGTAACTATTAGCGACAAACCACGATTTGGCTGGAGAGGGTTGATGTTTGATGTAAGCCGTCACTTCTTTACAAAGAAGGACGTGAAAGAGTATATCGACCAAATGGTTCGCTTTAAATTCAATTTGCTTCACCTGCATTTGACCGATGATGAAGGTTGGAGAATAGAGATTAAAGGTTTGCCTAGGCTTACCGAGGTTGGCGCATGGAGCGTAAAAAAGGTTGGTTATTTCGGTACTTTTTCTGCACCTAAGCCAGATGAGCTCCGCGATTTTGGCGGGTTCTATACACAGGAAGATATCAGGGAAATTGTTCAGTATGCAAAAGACAGATTTGTAAATATTCTTCCTGAAATTGATGTTCCCGGACATAGTCTTGCTGCGGTTGTTTCTTATCCTGACTTGTCATGTACCCAGGGTGCCGATCAGTATCACGTAAGGTCAGGGGAAGAAATTATGGACTGGTCGCATGGCGCGCCTCCAATTGCGCTTGTTGACAACACCCTTTGCCCGGCAAATGAAAAAGTATATGAGTTCTTAGATAAGGTGATGACACAGGTAGCAGAGCTTTTTCCTTTTGAATACATACATGTCGGCGGCGATGAGTGCCCCAAAAACTTTTGGGAGAAAAGTGATGCCATAAAAGCCCTGATGGATAAAGAAGGCCTTAAAACCATGGAAGAAGTGCAAAGCTATTTTGAAAAGAGGCTTGAAAAGATAGTAGAATCTAAGGGCAAAAAATTTATGGGCTGGGATGAAATACTGGAAGGCGGTTTAGCGCCAAGCGCAGCAGTAATGAGCTGGCGCGGAATGAAGGGCGGAATAGAAGCAGCCAAAATGAAACATGATGTAGTGATGAGCCCTACGACCTTTGCCTACATAGATTATATGCAGGGTGATCCCATTATTGAATCGCGGGTTTATGCTACACTTCGTTTAAGTGATTCATATAAATTTGAGCCGGTACCCGAAGGCGTCGATCCGGTGTATATAAAAGGTGGCCAGGCAAATTTGTGGACAGAACAGATTTACAATATGCGATATGCTGAGTATATGACCTGGCCACGTGGATTGGCCATCGCCGAGATACTTTGGTCACCTAAGGAAAACCGCAGTTGGAAAACTTTCTATCCTAAAGTAGAAAAACAATTTGAGCGTTTTGATGAAGGAGAGGTTAAATACGCGCCAAGTGTGTATGATCCCGCTTTTAAGGTGAGCAGAAGCGCTGACAGTACCTTAAAAGTTGAATTGAGTACAGAGATACCTGACTTAGACATTTATTATAGTTTTGATAATAGTTTTCCTGACAGGTTTTATCCTAAATATACGTCACCGTTGATACCTCCCAAAGATGCAGTTATGCTTAAAGTGGTTACATACAGGGGCAGGGAGCAAAAAGGCAGAATGCTTTCTATGCCAATTTCAGAATTGAAAAGCAGGGCTGATAAAAAGAGAGGGTAATTTTTTCTAATAATAGTAAAGCCATTCGATTAATCGGATGGCTTTACTTTTAGATCGCTGTTGTGTTGCTGTAAAGCTTCGGGGCTTAAAGTAATAGTCTTCATTTAGAAGAATACTTTTCTTCTAATTCCTGTACAGTAAATGTAACTCCACTGCCCTGTTCGAGTGAATTAATTGATTGCTGCAGGTGTATTCTGTTTTTATCAGAAGATAGTAAATAATCAGTTTCATCTAATGCTTCAGTCACAGTTATTTCAACTACTTTATCTTCAAAAGCGGCTTTAATCGAATTAAGCAATTCCTGCGATAACTCATTAGCATTTAAACGATAGGTTGTAGTCATAGTATTAAATTATTTATTTTCATTTCGAAAATTTAAGCTAACACAAATTATAATTCAGAAAGAAGCATTAACAAAAAAAGTCGGAATACTTCAGCTACTTTCAATATCCCCAGCCTTTTATGATCGCTAAATCTTCTTTGCAACTGTCAAGCGGCGCTTTGCCCTGGTAAGATTCCTGCTCGATGATAAGATACTTGCTTCCACCGGCTTTTTTTATGAAGTCTAAGTTTGCTTTTAGATTGATTATTCCTTTTCCAAGAATAGTGCTTTCATATTTTTCTCCTCCTGCTTTACTACTTAAAATCTCATCTTTTACATGCAGCGACTCAAACCTGCCCGGATATTTTTTCAGTACGTCTGCTGTCTTGGCTCCGCCATTGTACAGGTTACCCATGTCGAGTTGCTGTATCACCAAAGCGGGATCGGTATTTTTAAGAATAATATCATACAACATCATACCATTCAACTGTGTGTTGAACTCAAAATCGTGGTTGTGATAGCCAAACTTCATTCCATGCTTTTTACACAACTCACCGCTCTTATTAAATACTTCCATATAACGCAACGTATCGTCGTAAGTTTTTCGCAGACTTGCATCAAGCCACGGACTGATTACATACGACTGACCCAATAAGGCCGCATCTTCAACAGTTTGTTTCCATGCGTCTGTAAAGTCTTTCTTTTGATTGTCCCAGTGTTGTGGCCCCATCACTGTATGTCCGCTTGGCATCTTCAAGCCTAAGCCGTCAAGTACTTTTTTAAATTCTGCCGGGGAGTAGCCATACAACTTTCTGTCTACATAATTTGCGTGTTCAACATGTGTGTAACCGATGTCAGCTAATTGCTTCAGCGTCGCCATCGGGTCTTTTTTCATATCGTCTCTTACAGTGTATAGCTGTACGCCAACTATTTGTTTGGCACCTTTTGCAGCAAAGGCTTTATTACCCAATGCCATTGCTCCGGCAACTGTAAGAGAACTGTTTTTAAGGAAAGCACGTCGTGAATTGTTCATACTGTTTGTTTGAAAATGAAGAGATAAGTGAAGGTTTTGGTTACAGAATTAATGACTAAATCTATGATAAATTTTTTATTCCGTTTACAAGGGGTGCATTCCAAGTTGTGAGTCCTTTCAAAATTAGTAATCGTCATTGCGAGGAGGAACGACGAAGCAATCTCATTCTAAGCAGGCTTTAATGCAGTAGGATTGCTTCGTTCCTCGCAATGACGAACGTTTGAAATTACAAAAGGACAATAATTTTAAAGCGAAAATTTGAAATACACGTTTTACAAGTTCAGTGAATAAATGAAAAACGAAGCAAAGTTCTGTAAGTTATCAAAATTGTATTTTTTGGTTACCGGCATTCGATTTTCATGGGGACTTTACGTTGCGACGCTCCGTTCATCTATGGCTTTTCATGGCATCTTTAGGTTCTGTTATTAATGTCTACACTCATTATAGATCGCTATCTGCTTGCTAAAATTGCGTAATAATTTTTTAGTAACCAGCAGAAGAGTCAAGCCTTCAACACACTTATACGGTAAATCCTTGTTGCTTCTTTTTTTTACCACTAAGGCACAAAGGCAGTAAGGTTCACTAAGGCTTTGTGTTGCTTTGTGTACCTGGTGTCTTAGTGGTTCTATTCTCCTTACGCGCTGCTTATTCTCCCGGTTTAATTTTGCTTTTGGCTTCCTGTATTTCACGCAGGTTTCTAAGCAAAGTTTGTTTCAGATTCAGTTTTACAATATCACCCATCGATTGGCATTTAAGAAACTCAGGATTGCTGAAATACTCTTTTAACTGCTGTTTCAACTGATCCATTTTTTCAGAAGGAGAAATATGGTCTTTGCACATGATGTTAAAAAGATCCATCAGGCGGTAACGGGCGTCTGCTACACGAAAGGCCATCAGTGTTCTTTCTTCTGTACGATACTGGCTGATGGAGTCTTTATCGAGATTTTGTAAAACCAGCTCGACATACGCATTGTTCTCTTTAAAAAACTGGGGAAGATAAAGGTTTTTCCTGCCTTCATAAGACTGCTGATCAAAGTCAATAGCGCGGATGCGGTATTGAAAATCTTCTATATCGGGAGTTATATCTACCACGAAATTGTAACTGCGCATGTCGCCAAGCAATCTTAAAAAGCATCTCTCGTTAAACTTAACGAACTCCTTTGCAAAACGCGTTTTGTTGGTAATGGGATTATCAAGGTATTGCGTTACAAAAAGGTCTCCCGGTATTCCTGCAATGTGTTCCTCAACCAAAGTACTGAAGTAAGTAAAATAGGTTATCCTGTTGGGCGACAATATGTGTTCAAGCTCGAGGCCATAAATACGCGAAGCATCTGCAAGCTTTATATAAAAGTGCTCATAGTTTCCATTATGCTTATTAATGATCCTGATGCGAAAAGGGTTGGAGTTGCCAAATGCACAATAATCTATTCGTGCTACATCCCAGTGAGAAACAAAAGTGAGGTTACCTTCTGTTTTTAAAATGGCATAAATTCTAATCAATCCGTCCCTGATAAATTCCCATTCACGCATATCGTACCGTGCCTCTTCCCAATGCGTTTCTTTTCCGTTTTTATCTTTGATCGGTAACGAAAAGGTGATGCGTGACAGATCCTCATACGTTACAGGCAGAATGACTTCTCGTCCATGTTTTTTAAGATAGCCTCTTAAATCTTTGTTGATTGCATAATACTGCTTTTTCCTCGAGGGAGCGTCATTGGTCTTTACAATTCCGGCATTGGGTATGTCTGCAAACTTCATGTTCTCTTTTCTTCTGGTAAACCTAAATGTAAATGATTTAAAGCGATTGTTTTAAAACTCTGCGATACGGGGATTGCGTTCCCGCTTTTGTTTCGCATTGGCGTCAACTTAAAGAAAAAATGCTTGAACTGATTCAGTTTTTTGACTGTAAGGCAAGTAGATGTGGGTTAAAAGCTGAATAATGTACAGGACGTACAAGTGAGTGACACAACGATGTACCACAAAAAACAAATGTTCGTCCCCCAAAAACGCTTAAGTTGACGCCTATGCGCTTTTGTTGCGGGACAAGCTGTGCCTTGCAACGACGGGAATTTTTATTTCTCAAAATAAAACATGTGATAAGCTGCCACAATAAATCGCTTATGTATGTGATGTTTACTCACATACTTATTTTATCCTAAAAACAGCCCCTGTTACCGCTCTTACTTTTATATGGCTATTCATACTTCGTAAACCTCATTTCGTACAAAAGCTTTTGTTAAGTGTGAAGCCCGTCAGCATATTCACCCTGCAAATCACGTGAAGCACACACATAAAAAATAAAATCATCAAAACAAAAAAATCACAACAAAAACTAACAGAAATGAAAAAGGTATTATCAGCAGCAATCATTGCAATCGTACTTACAACTGCATGTAAAAAATCAAACAATGAAGACAAGGCTTACGAAGTAAACAGCGCTACCTCTGTAGCAGAATGGAATGGCAATGCAAGGGATCATGGTCATATAGGATCGTTCGAGGTGCAGGGCACTTTAACAGCCGGCTCAGGCGGTACTGTTAAGGAAGGCAGCTTTACCATTCCAATTGCCTCCATTAAAGACTTTGACCTGCCCGATCCTACAAGAGAAGTATTGCTTAACGACTTAAGAGATAACTTCTTCAAATTAGCCACCTATCCTAATGCTAAGTTTACAATAACTAAAATAGCTGCCTATACAGGAAAGGATACAGGCATTGTTGCAGGAGCCAATACACTTGTTACAGGCGACTTTACTATGTTGGGTCAAACACATCCCATTTCGTTCCCTGCGAAAATTATCAGCACAGACAGCATGAGAGTAGAAGCAAAATTCAAATTAGACAGAACCAAATGGGGTATGAATAATTACACAGACGAAAGTCAGCAGCTATACATTTATCCAAATATAAATATGCATCTGAAAGTGCAGGCTGCAAAAAAATAATATCACAGCTTTTTAAGCTACTCTCAATCGCTTCGTAGCAGGCTTTAACAACAATAAAACACTAAACCAATAAAACAATAAACCATGCATAAGACAATCATCAATCCCTGGAAATGGCAGGATAACCTGGGGTATGCACAGGCAGTAGAAGTAAAAAATAGTCAGGGCACTTTGTATTGCGCAGGCCAGGCCGCAATAGATGCCGATGGAAAGCCCGCCGGTGGCAGCATGAATGACCAAATCAAACTGAGCCTTGAGAACATGCATAAAGTAATAAAGCAGGCAGGTTATCATCCGTCTAATATTATACGTCTGAACTTTTATACTACTTCTATTCCCTTATTTTTTGAAGCATATAGTACAATAATTAGCTGGATGAAGCAACATGAATGCACACCGTCGAGCACACTTTTACAGGTAGGAGCCCTCGCTTTTCCTGAACTGACCATTGAGATCGAAGCAACTGTTGTGAATTAAAGAGGTAAGCCCGCAACATATAGAATGAACGGGCCGCGACCTATCGTAAAAATAACGCGCGGTAAAAGACGTGCCACACCTCAAAGGTGTGGCACGTCTGCGTATTTATTTTTAAGAAAGGTTAAAACAAAAATAATGCGGAGGAAAAGAGAAATCAGTATTTGTATCTGGATTGAAAATACCAAAAACAGTACTTCCTGAACCAGACATAGACGCATACACTGCTCCCGAAGCATACAGGCTTTCTTTAACTTCTTTTATTTCGGGGTAAAGGTTAAAAACCGGTTCTTCAAAATCATTTTTCAATTCATCTTTCCAGGTCGTAATGGGTTGTTGTATAATTTGCTCAATGCTTTTTACAGGAGTGGCAGGTGTTAAGGAAGAAAAAGCATCTTTTGTGGATATATGAATTTGTGGATTAACCAATACCATTTTGTACATTGACAAATCTAACTGAACAGGAGAAAGCTTTTCGCCGCGTGACATAGCAAAACAAGGTTTATTAATGATAAAAAAAGGGCAATCACTTCCTAACTGCAAAGCATATTGAACCAGCTTTTCTTCAAGTAGGTTTAACTGAAATTTCTGATTGAGCATGGTTAACATAAAAGCGCCATCGGCACTGCCGCCGCCAAGCCCCGCACCCATTGGAATGGCTTTATGTAAATGAATGTTTACAGCAGGTAGATCAGGAAAGTCTTTCTTTAAAAGGTTATATGCTTTTACGCAAAGATTATTATCAGCCGTATCATTAACAGGCAAGCCGGTAAGGTGAAAATTAAGTGTTGTTGAGGGAACAATTTCCAAAGCGTCTTTAACTGCAACCGGGTACAACACGGTTTCGAGATCATGATAGCCATCTGCTCTTTTGCGGATAACGTGTAAACCTGCATTGATTTTGCAATTGGGGAAAGAGAGCATGTGGATAATGTGCTGATTTGCTAATGTGCTGATGTGCTAATGTAGTGATTTGGTGATGTAGTGATTTGGTGATGGGGTGATTGTGGATTTAGAAAAGGTTTTAAGTTAAGACTGAAGCTTCGTGTGGTTAATGCTGATAAACGGAGCGTCGCAACGAATGATTCATCAGGGTTATTAGATGGCAGCAAAAAACTCTTTCACACATTTTACCGATTAGCCTGTTATTGTAAACAGAGTAATTATTTTGGTAGCAGGATGTGGAATGTAGCTCCTTTACCGGGAACCGCCTCTGCCCAGATGGCTCCTTTGTGGTGGAGTACGATCTTTTTACAAAGCCCTAATCCGATGCCGGTTCCTTCAAACTCGCTTTTGCTGTGAAGGCGTTTAAACAGGCTGAAAATTCTTTCTGCATGCTGTTGATTAAAGCCAATGCCGTTATCGCTAAAACTGATTTTTATGTACTGCTTTTGTTCATCCAGTCCCTTTTGGGATAAATCATTTGCTGCAGGAGATGTACATTTTATTTGAATTTGAACGGGTACATGTGGTTTTGAAAACTTTAAAGCGTTGCTAAACAGGTTAAAGAAAAGCTGGTTCATTTGTGCAGGTACAGCATTTATAAGTGGAAGCGGGTCTTTTGTAACAACCGCATTCTTCTGCTGGATGACTAATTCCAGATCGGCTTCGGCATCTTCAGCAATTTTGTTCAAATCCACCCAGCTAAACTCCTGCGCTTCCCTTGTCTGATGAGAATAGTTAAGCAAATCGTCGATGATGGTTTTCATCCGCAGCACAGAGGTGCTGATTTTAGTAAGATAAGTTTTACCCTTGTCATCTAACTGTGCCGAATGATTTTCTAAAAGAAATGAACTGAAAGTGCGCACCTTTCGCAAAGGCTCCTGCATATCGTGCGAAGCAGCATAAGTAAACTGTTCCAGTTCTTTATTAATCAGTTCAAGTTCAAGGTTTTTATTTTCCAGTTCTATGGTTCTTTCTTTAACCTGCCTGTTTAGTTCCTCTTCAAACAGTTTGTGTTCGTGAATATTAGTGCTGGTTCCTATCCACAACTCAATAATGCCCTGGCTGTTACGCTGGGGAACAGCCCTGCTTAATTGCCACCTGTAGTCGCCATCTTTATTTTTAAAGCGGTGATGAAAAATGAAATCTTCGCCTGTTTTCATCGAATGTATCCATAGCTTTATATTTTCTTCCCTGTCATCAGGATGTACAATCTGCAGCCATCCATCTTTTTGGATTTGGTCGTAATTAAGACCCGAATAGTCATACACTGCCTGGTTATAATAATTCAGGTTACCGCTGGTATCGCTGGTCCAAACGAGCTGCGGCATTGCATCGGCCATTTGACGGAAGCGGGCTTCACTCTCTTCAATTTTTTTATTAGCAAGATGTAGATCAGTTACCTCTGCGGCAGTATTCATAACACCATATACGTTGCCATCTGCATCGTATAAAGGGGTAAAGCTATAATTGAAATAAAAAGACTGAAGCTTTCCATGTACCACTAAATCTACCCGCTGGTTCTTTGCATGAAAAGGGATACCGGTAGTATATACATCATCAAGTTGTCCAAAAATTTCCTGGTTGTCCAGTTCGGGCAATATTTCCGAATACAATTTTCCAACTACATCATTGCCTTTATCCCATACATCGATTATAGCCTGGTTAGCAAGTTGTATACGCATTTCTTTACCAACATATACGCCTATTGGAAAGGGTGCACTTTCTACAACAGAGCGAACACGCTGCTCGCTTTCTTCTAATTTTTTTCGCGCTCTTACCTGTTCTGTCACATCCTGGCAAAGCGCCATTACACCTGCGATCTTTCCATCAGCCTCCCTGTAGGGCTGATAAACGAGATTCAAATAACCTTCTTTCTTATGTCCGTTTATATAAACAAAATAGGGCTGGTCGTACAGGTATGAAGGTTTGCCTGTGAGACGCACATTATTTAGTATTGGTCTAAAAAGTTCTTCTGACTCAGGTACAATACTAAACAGGGGTTTATCTATTAATTCTTCCGGTGTACGGTCAATTAATTTTCCATACATTTCGTTTACTATGTCCACCCTCATTTCTTCACCTGTCAGTACAACAATACCCACGGTTGCTTGCCTTACCAGGTTTTGAAAGCGCTGGTCTGATAGCAGCAGCCGGTTTATTGTCTTGACATTTTCTGTTGTCTCGATTGATATACTAAGTAATCCTGCTATTTCTCCCTCTTCATTGTAAACAGGACTATAGCCAAAGTTCCAATACGCCTCTTCTAACCTGCCATTTCTGTAAATAGGAATCAGTTGATTTTCCCTTTGTGTAGCTTTACCCCCGGCCAGCACACTATCCATTAACGGTTTTATAACCGGCCACGCTTCGGGCCATACTAAAGCCCCTGTTTTTCCCAACGACTCTGTATATTTTTCAGCACTCGCAAAGTCGGGGCGGGTGGCGTCGTTATAAAAACAAATGAGTTCTGGTCCCCAGTAAAGAAACATGGGAAACTTAGAATTGAGCAGAGTGTTTAGTGTTGTGCGAAGGCACGGTGGCCATTTGTCAGGGCCTCCGATAGAAGTTTCGTTCCAATTATAATTGCGAATAAGTTCACCCACTTCTCCGCCACCTTTTAGAAACGAGAATAACTGTTCATTTTTGACCGATCCTGTTTGCAAAGAAGAATAATTAAAGCTCCGAAAATACAGATAAAAGTGATGGCGGAGCGGGGGCGTTTGAAAAAAGGCTAAAGGCAGTTATTGTTTATAGCCCAAGTTGCTGCTTTTCGTCCTGAACAATCAGGTTGACAGTCGGGCGGATTGCTGTTCCTGCATTGGTGCTACAGCTTGCCGTTTTATGATATTATCACCTGCAACAGTAGCGTGGGTAAGAAGATAATAAATTACAGCCGTGGTAAAAACCGTAGTTCTAAGTATAGCTTCTTTTCTTGGTTACACAACGATGGCACAATTTCATTAAGGGTTACTTTTGCATCTCAATAGTATTTTTAACTTTTAATGAATGAACAGCATGAGTATAAATGAAAATATAGAAAATCCGGATGTGGTTTTAATTGGCGCAGGTATTATGAGCGCTACTCTTGGCGTATTATTAAAGCAACTGCAGCCCGACCTGACAATAGAAATTTTTGAAAGCCTTGATGGGGCGGCTGCAGAAAGCTCAGATGCATGGAACAACGCCGGCACAGGTCATTCAGCTTTTTGTGAATTGAATTACACTCCTGAACTGGAGGATGGTTCTATTGATACTTCCAAAGCCATAAAGATTGCAGAGTCTTTTGAAGTGACAAAGCAATTTTGGGCGTACCTGATACAACAAAACTTTATATCTGTGCCTCCTTCTTTTATACGACCTATTCCTCACATGAGTTTTGTATGGGGCGAGAAAAACGTGGAGTATTTAAGAAAACGGTATGAAGCGCTTACATCGTGCCACCTGTTTAAAGGAATGAAATACACGGAAGACAAAAATGTTTTAGAAGAATGGATTCCGCTGGTTATGGACGGTCGTGACCCTGCCGAACACGTTGCGGCAACCAGGATGGATATTGGTACCGACGTAAACTTTGGATCATTAACAAGGTGCATGTTTGACCACCTGAAAAAGCAACCGGGAGTATCTCTGCACTTTAGTCACCTTGTCCGAGACCTTGAGAAAGAGGAAGATGAAACAATGTGGAGGCTGAACGTAAAAAATACGGTATCAGGCGAAAGGCGCAAACTGCAGGCTAAATTTGTTTTTATAGGAGCAGGCGGCGGTTCGCTGCCTTTGCTCATTAAATCAGAAATTCCTGAAGGTAAAGGTTTTGGTGGCTTTCCTGTAAGCGGGCAGTGGCTGAGATGCACCAACCGTGAGATCATTGAAAAACACAATGCAAAAGTGTACGGAAAGGCATCGGTAGGAGCGCCGCCTATGTCTGTACCACATTTGGATACAAGGATGATTGAAGGCAAAAAAGAGCTTTTGTTTGGACCTTATGCGGGGTTCTCGACTAAGTTTTTAAAGTATGGTTCTTACCTCGACCTTCCCTTGTCTATAAAGTTCAATAATATTGTTCCGATGTTATCGGCAGGCATAAAAAATATTCCGCTTACCAAGTATCTGATTGACCAGGTAAGACAATCGCCTGAAGACCGGCTCGAAGCGCTTCGCGAATATCTGCCTGCAGCAAAACTGGAAGATTGGGAACTTGAAGTTGCCGGACAGCGTGTGCAGGTTATTAAGAAAGATGAAAAAGAGGGCGGCATACTTGAGTTTGGAACCGAAGTGGTGAGCTCTGCAGATGGCAGTATTGCTGCACTTTTAGGCGCTTCTCCAGGAGCATCGACAGCCGTTTCTATTATGCTCGATTTATTAAAACGTTGTTTTAAAGATAAAGTTGATACAAATGAGTGGCAAGCAAAACTGAAGCAAATGATCCCTTCTTATGGTCAGTCGCTTGCAAAAGATGGAAAATTATGCCTTGCTCTGAGAAGACAAACTGCAGAAGTGCTTAAACTGCAATTTGCTGAACCTATATTAGAAACACAGGAATAAATAAAAGGAGACAAAAACTTAGTTAAGCAAGACGGACACACCTTTGAGGTGATAAATAGATGTGCCACAACTTTGAGGTGTGGCACATCTGCTTTTGCGGTTAGTTACACAGATATTTTTCGGTCTCTTGCAACAATCTTCCATTCACCAGTAACCTCGTCATTTTCTGCAACAAGTGCCCGTTCATGTAAAGCAACTGTGGGACAAATATGATAAGGCAGGCCGTATAAAACATCTCCTGGTTTATAAGAGTGATTTAAAGGCGCTTCTACAATTAAATGTTCTTCGCTATGCCCGGCAAATGTCAACTCCGGTGCATTTAGAAAGTAAACACGTTTACTCAGTTCGTTTTCTGCAGCGATAGACTTATGACCAAGGTCGAGACACAATTTTGTACTGCCGGGCAAAGAAATTATCCGGCTGATTACCAAAGCGGCCGTGAGAAATCCTTGCTCTTTACACATTGTCTCGTAGCCTTTGTCCCAAAAGATAAAAGTGCCGGGGCTGCATTCAATATCTTTTCTTTTGGCATGAATAGGAAAGGCCGGCGAACCTCCTGCAATGATAGTTGGTTCTTTAAAACCTTTTTCAACCAAAGCTTGTTTCAACTCTTCAACTTTCGCGAAGGCTTCATTACATTCTTTTGTACGTTGTTCAAAATCAGCCGACCTGAAGTGGCCGTCGTATACATGTAATCCCCTTAATCGTATGCCCTGTAGTTTTGCAGCGTCTTCATATAATTTTATTGCACCGGCATCCGGAGCAATGCCGGTCCGGTTCATTCCTGCATTTATATCTATGTAAACGGGAATAACCAGATTGCTGATTGCAGCTTCCTGTGCAATAGCCGTTGCTGAAGCAAGATTATCAATCAGGCATGAAAACTTAGTTGAAGGATATTTTTGTATCAACGTAATGAACCGTTGCAGTTTTGGCCTTACCGGCTGATAGGCCAGCAATACGTCAGGTGCAGCAACCATTGCAAGCATTTCAGCTTCGGCTATGGTGGCGCATTTGAATTTTTTTATTCCCGCCTGCATAAGCATTACAGACACTTCTTTGGTTTTATGTGTTTTTACGTGCGGCCTCAATCTTTGCGGGTCATCAACCATTGATTTCAATATCCTTATATTTTCTTCGACCCTGTCTTTGTAGATCACTAAAGCAGGAGAGTCGATTGTGTCTATATTTTTTATCTCGTACCAGTTTGCCATAGCTATATAGTTTTTCAAAATGTTTCTAAATGGTTCTTCTACAATTGACCTCATCCTCGTTCCTTCTCCTTGAGGAGAAGGATGCCTCTGTCAAACTTCTTTCGTTTTTTTTATCTTCCTTTTTTTCGGGTATCAAGGTTATAGTAAACCAGTTTGTAATAGTTCTTCTACAATTGTCCTCACCCTCATTCCTTCTCCTTGAGGAGAAGGATGCCTTTGTCAAACTTCTTTCATTTTTTTTATCTTCCCTTTTTCCCCAGCGAATCAAGGTTATGATAAATCAATTTGTAAAGCTACAGACTGGCAATGAGAAAAAAATAAACACGGAAAAAGCTCCATATAGAAAAAACAGTACACGGGTGTGACACAACGATGTTGAATAAAGTACTTCTGCTTGTAACAAAAATATTCTTCTGCATCTTAACCGCCCGGCACTTCTTAATTCTGTTTGTCTCTTTGTTTTGGAATTGCTTCAGGTTGTATTGCTGTTTTCAATTCTTTTTGTTGCAGGTTTTGCACTTCTGTCTTTAGAAAGGTTATGCTTAGGTTTAGCTCGAAACCTAAAAGCAGGATTAAAGAATTGAGGTATATTAAAAACATCAGGATTAAAATAGTGCCGAGCGAGCCGTATACTTTGTTGTAATTGTTGAAATGATTTACCCAGAATGAGAAGGCTGATGTGGTAGCCATCATAAGAAAAGTGGCAAGCACAGAACCGGGAGTGATGATAGGCCATCTTCGCTTTACTGACGGGGCATATTTATAAATGAAGGAAATGGAATAAAAGAATAAGCCTACTGTGATGATCCATCTTACAATAGCTATCCACACTATGTCGGCGCCTTTAAGCTTTAGCCATTTTATAATGTGGTCGAATAAGATGCTTTGGCCAATGAGCAATAAAATGCTTCCCATAAGCAGTCCTAAAACAACGATCGTAAGGCGAATTGCCTTAACGCGTTTCCTGATGTAATTCCTTCTGCGGTGATGCTGGTAAATAGCATTATCAAACGTGCGGATGATGCTGAGCATAGCATTAGAAGCGTAAAAAATGACGAGCACAAAACCGAATGACATCAGGCCGACACGGGGCGTATTTAAAAAGTCCTGCAGAAAGCTGTTTACGAAATTGTAAGAATTTTGATTGGGCGTAATATGCCTTGTAAGACTAAGCAATTCTTTTGTAAACTGCTTTGATATGGGCATATAAGGAATGAGTGTGAAGATGCAAATCAATACCGCAGGGATGGCCATTGCAAAATCAAATGAAATAGATTTTGCGCGGGTGTTTAGACCTGATTTTTTTAGCTGGGAACGAAAAACTACAAATGCATTGTACAGGTTAACTCTATGAAATCCGGGAAGAACGATGCGCTTGCTTTTTCTGCCTATAAAAGAAACAGGTTCTGATTCTATTATGATGCGTTCAAGCTTTGTCACAGATCGCTTTTAGCTGCGTTTTGTTTTCTTGCAATTGCTTCATCGAGCGCTTTCTGGTATTCTTTGGCGTGTTGTAAATGCTCAGCATAATTGCTGCTGAAAGTATGGTAGCCGGAAAAATCACTTTTGGCAACAAAAAACATATAGTCGGTTTTAGGAGAATTTAATACGGCGTCAATCGTTTTGGATGAGGGCGTACAAATAGGGCCGGGAGGTAAGCCCCGGTTTTTATAGGTGTTATAAGGAGACTCGACCTGAAGGTATTTTATGTAAATTCTTTTCAG
>CAXUMK010000064.1:20189-23026 GCA_964251885.1 uncultured Segetibacter sp.
CACGCTGGCTATGTTTCCCTTATCATCATTCTTGTTGGTTTCTTCTTCTACAATTGAGGCAATCGTATAAACCTGCTCAGAAGTAAAGCCAAGATTTTTTGCCTTTTCTAACCGATCGTTCTTTTCCCAAAAACTTTCTTTTTCACTTTTTAGTCTTCTGAAGATTTTACCCGGAGATGTATTCCAAAACATAGTATAGGTATTTGGAATTACAAGGGTCATAAAAGTTGCCGGGTTTACATCGAGGTTTGAAATACTGTCAGCGTTATTGATAAACTCAAAAACCTCGAGAGAGTCTGATTCGAAATTTTTTCCAATAATGGCAGCTAAATCCTCTTTTGTGCGAAGTTTATTAATGATGAGTTTTACAGGAGTTTGCCTGTTATTTCGAAGCATTCGCGTAATGCTTAAAAGGCTTTCTCCTTTTTTTATTTCAAATCTTCCGGGTTTTAATTTTTTCCAGACACCCATCTCTTTTGCCACCCATTGAAACAAAGATGGGTGTGTAACTATTTCATTTTCTTTTATGTAAGACATTACAGAAGACGGGTCTGATTTGCCGGTATAAACAAGGAGATATTTTTTGTTTTCAGAGAAGCCCGTGGCGCTTCCAAATACAAGCCACATAAAGATGCCTGCAATAATAAGAAGAATGATGAGGAGATAAACCGCAATCTTTTTCATAGAGAAATAATGAGCCGAAAGTAAATAAAAAACCCTGTCTGAATTTGAGACAGGGCAAAATATGTTTTAAAACTCCTGCTGGTAAACCGTTATTTAGTTTGATTAGAAGCAGGAGGCGCTGTTTGTTGCAGTGGAGATGGCGCAGCCTGTCTTGAAGGAGAAGTGCCCTGGCTGGTATTTATCTTATTTAAAATATCGTTGTCGTTGCTGCTGCTTCCTGAAGTCATAAAGAAGGTTGAAAAAACGCAGAGCAACGCAATGAGGCTGACAAATATCCATGTACCTTTTTCGAGTACATCGTTGGTTTGCTTTACACCCATAAACTGGTTATTGAAACCGGCAATGCTTCCTGATAAACCACCGCCTTTTGGGTTTTGAACCAAAATGATAAAGCCCAATATCACACTTGCCAAAACAATCAGAATTAGAAATAAAATAGTCATCTCAGATACCTTTTAAGGTTTTTATTTTAGCGGCAAAGTAAGCGCTTTTGCGGGGATTCAAAAAACTTAATTTGTTATACAATTCGATGGCTTTATCATTCCTTCCTTGTTTTTCGAGCACTGAAGCCATTGCTTCGGTCACTACTTCACGTGCAGTATTCGAAGCGTCTGCTATCTTTTGAATATCTGCCTCTGTTTCTGTGCGGTTAATTGATTCTGTTGCATCTTCGGGTCCCAGTTTTTTCATGTGCTTAAGCCATTGTGTAAATTTCTTAAGATGCTGCCCAAGCTGATCTTTTGGATTAGGATCGAATTCGAGCTTTATTCCCTGTGAAGCAAAATAATCGACCGTATAATATGGATCTATGGGAATAGCTGTATTTTCAGTATCAGCATCCGCTTCTTCGCCTGATGCATCGAGCATTGCTTTGATGTTTCGAAACATTTGTTCATGCTCGTCCGGTTCAGCTTTTTTGTGGTTATTATGTTCCTTGCCAATATAAGAAGCATGAGCATTTTCGGATGTAACAACTTGTGGAAGAATATTATTTGCTGATGCAGGTTGTATCTCTTCTAAAAACTGTTCGGTTGTTTTATCTGTTTCATGGGTTACCCCAGCCATTTCTTCCCCGTTCTCTGCAATCTCTGTTTCTGTCGCTGCCGGAAAATTTGTATCCTTTACATCTTCTAAATCAGCTGTCGTTGTAATTGAATGTTCAGCTTCCGGAGACTCCTGCAATGTTTGGTGGGCAAGGTTACTTGCAGCAATTAATTTATCTGCAGAAAAATGAGTTGTAATTACAGGCGCTTCGTTATTTGCCGGAGTGTCGTTTTCAAATGTTTCCTGCGTATTTGCAATTGCTGATGTTACGTTAACCTCATCCTCTTCTTCAGTAAAATTGTCTTTTGATAACTGGTAGTGCAGCCAGTAAGGATTCGAAAAGTATAAAGCGGTTTTCTGCACCTGCTGCAAATAGGAAGACTCACTTTGGGCTTTTAATTTTTTTGCCAATAAAAACTGCGTTACAGGAAAGTAAGGATGTTCATCTGCAAGTCTCTGCAAGTCTTCGACCGTGGACGCGTATGTATTTTTGTGACCGGTAAGGTAGCTTGTTACTTTCTCGTTAGAATCGTTCATAAGGTGAAAATACAATTAGCTTACCAGTTCGAGAAGATGTGGTTGAAAATTTCGTCAGTAATATTTTTTAGAATCTCCTCATGCAGTTGCGCCTCTGCCTGCTGGCGGCTTAGGTTGGCTGAAAAGTCGAAATTGCGGCTTACATCAAATTCATCTGTTTTTGCTGTAAGGGTATTTCTAAAAACGATGTGTACACCAATGGTCAACCGGTTAGTGGCAGCCTGTTGGGCAGAAATGCCGGAAGTAGTGATATTATCTTCAGAAACATAACCGCTTATCTGGTAATGGGCATCATCATTATTTGTTCTTGTAAGTCTTGTTTGCCCGGTAATTTTTTGTTGCAGCCTGTCGGTTAATTGCGGGCTTAGCTGCGGGTCAATATACCTGGCTTTGTTTTCAATAAAACCAATCTTTACAGTCTTTACTTCAGGCGGAATACTTACGTCTTTAAACGAGTAAACATGGCAGGAGGTGAGGAAGAGGAGGAGGAGGAGGTAAGTAGGGAGTAGGGAGTAGGGAGTAGTCGGTAGTCGGTAGTCGGTAGTCGGGAGTAGGGCAGTTTTGAGAGATGT
>CAXUMK010000064.1:23036-23785 GCA_964251885.1 uncultured Segetibacter sp.
TTCTGGGGTTGGGTAACCATCTTTATTATCTGCGTCTCTGTTTTTAGTATTCATAATGCTATGCTTCTAAAAGAAAATTAATCGTCATTTTATTTTGCTCAATAATGGAAACCAGGCTGAACGGAGCGTCGCAACGATGCCAAATAGCAGCAATACAGCCGGTCAAAAAATTGTCTTTAGTTCATTGACAATTGACCACAGAGAACTGACCATTGACAACTCACCACTCACAACTGACCACTCACCATTCACACAATCATTCATCAATATCGTATTCCTTTAGCTTGCGGTACAAAGTTCTCTCGCTTATTCCGAGATCGCTTGCTGCGTCTTTTCTTTTACCCTTGTGTTTTTTTAGCGCTTTAATGATCAGTTCTTTTTCCTTGTCCATTATATTGAGCGATTCCTCCACTTCTTCGTGATGATGGATGTCGTCAAAAATAACCGGTTGCGGATGATTGATAACATTAGGTTGAATTTGTGGATGAGGCTGCTGATAATCGTTGCCTACCGCTGAATAATCGTGCAGCAATGTTTCTCTTGCAAAAGCTACTGCCTGGTTGGATGAAGAAGGATTTTGCAATGGATTTTGCAATATCTCCACAAACATTTTTTTCAATTCAGTCACGTCTTTTTTCATGTCAAAGAAAAGCTTGTACAGAATTTCCCTTTCATTATTGAACTCATGACCGTCGTTGCCGCTTGCACTCGCCAATACCGGCAACCGATTGGCAGACGGCGCTTCGGGC
>CAXUMK010000065.1:0-23700 GCA_964251885.1 uncultured Segetibacter sp.
TTCTGTGAGAGGCTTGGGCTGAAATGCCCTTGCCTACTCGACCTCTTGTACTTTTTATAATTCTATTCGCCCATGTCTAAAAGCAGAATAAAGATATACAAGCACAAGGGAGTGATAGAAGAACGTCTAATAATAGTACAAAAGCCGGTTCTATGCTGCTTCTTTCCTTTTCCTGTTCAACTATTAGTATCTACGCTTCTCTTTAAATATTTTTTCCCTCTTACCATTCATCCTAAAAATAAAACCGTTCATCCTAATACAAGCTACTATATTATGCATAGTACCAATCTTTGTACTGTAATCATCAATGACCAGTACTATTATTAATAAAAAAATCATGAAAAATTTAATTACCCTGCTTACAATTATTTTCACAACGCTTTCATTATGCAGCTTTGCTCAGCCGGGTAAGGGAAAGATAACCGGCAGCGTTATTGACGGCAGCACTAAAATCATAGAGTCTGCTACGATTACCTTATTGAAGGCAAAAGATTCTTCTTTAGTTAAAATAAGCGCTTCTGATAAAACCGGGAACTTTAGTTTCGAAAATATTGCTGCAGGAAGATATCTCGTTTCTATTTCTGCTGTTGCACACCAGACTGCTTATTCTGAAACGGTAGAGCTAAGCGCAGCTAACAACGAGATAACATTACATACAATCAGGCTGGTGCCACAATCGAAAGTAGTAGGCGCGGTTACGGTAACTGCAAGGAAGCCGCTAATTGAGCAACGGCCGGGAATGACCGTACTAAATGTGGAAGCTTCACCTACCAATGCCGGCTTGAATGCATTAGAACTGCTTGAAAAATCTCCCGGTATATCTGTTGACAATGATGGCAATATCAGCCTCAAAGGCAAACAAGGTGTACTGATATTGATAGATGGTAAACCAACATACATGAGTCCAACTGACCTGGCGACCTTTTTAAAGAATATGCAAAGCAGCAATCTCGACCAGATTGAGATAATGACAAATCCCCCTGCAAAATATGATGCTGCCGGTAATTCGGGAATCATAAACATCAAAACCAAAAAAGGCAATATAAAAGGCATGAACGGCAGTGCGAATATTGGCTATACACAAGGCTTCTATCCCAGGTTTAATGGTGGCGCCAACCTTAACTATCGAAACAATAAGCTTAATCTATTTGGTGGTGTAAACGGCGGTACCTACGAAGGTTATAATAAGCTGATAATAGGTAGAACATTTTATGAAAGCGATCACAAAACGGTTGCGGGAACAGGCGACCAGGTTTCTCTGACACATTTTAAAGGAAATTATCAAAGCGCCAAGCTTGGATTAGATTATTATTTTTCTAAAAAAGATGTTGCAGGGTTTGTAGTAAACGGAAACTTCGGTGACCACAACCAGGATCCTAACAGCAATTCTTATATAAGAGACGGCTCGGGCAATGTGCTGTACAAACTTCAGTCCGGCGGAGTAAACTCATCTTTATATACAAACGTATCTGCCAATGCAAACTATAAGCACACTTTTGACTCTACAGGCAGGGAGTTGAGCGCCGACATTGATTACATCTACAACAACAACAGGAGTAACAACAACCTGAACACCCAAAGTTTTGATGCGAACGATATTAAAAACGCCAACCTTGTCAGCTTAACAGGTCACATTCCTTCAAACATCAATATCTACAGCGCTAAAGTTGATTATGTGCATCCCTTTAAAAGCGGGCTAAAATTAGAAAGCGGTCTTAAAACCAGTTTTGTACATACTGATAACAAGGTTGATTATTTGCGCAACAGCGGCAGCGGATGGAGCTTTGACGACAGAAGCAATCATTTTCTGTACGATGAAAACATCAATGCTGCTTATGCTATTGTTTCTAAAAAAATAAAGAAATGGGATCTGACAGCGGGTTTACGATTAGAAAATACAGTTTCTAAAGGACACCAGGTTAAGAATGACTCATCATTTAACCGCAACTATACCAACCTGTTTCCCAATGCCGGTATTGGCTACAGCATAAATGACAAAAATCAGGTTAACCTAAGCTACAGCCGGCGGATTTCACGTCCTGATTATGGAGACCTGAACCCATTTGTTTATTTTATCGACTCCCTTACTTATTCGCAGGGTAACCCTTACCTGCAGCCGCAGTTTACTAATAATATAGAGCTTAGTCATACTTACAATAAATTTTTGACGACAACTGTCAATTACACCCGTACAAATGATATTATAACTGAATTGCTAAAGCAGGATACGGAGAAAAAAACAACGTATCAGACAAAAGAAAATTTCAGCAGTATGAAGCAATGGGGTCTGGCTGTTATGGCTAACTTTCCTGTTAAAAAATGGTGGAATGTAAACCTGTATGCCAATTTATTTAACAACCATTACAATGGCATCTATCAAACCGACCCGATAAACATCAGTATCACAAGTCTTATGAGCAACATCACCAACAGCTTTACTATGGGTAAAGGCTGGAGTGGCGAAGTAAGCGGCTGGTATCGTAGCAAGGGTGCTGAAGGTCTGTTAATAGCCAATCCTATGGGTGCTGTTAATTCAGCCCTTTCAAAGCAGGTATTTAAGAAAAAAGGAACGTTCAAATTAGGTGTGAGAGATATTTTTAATACCCAGCAATTCAGCGGTTACGCCAAATACAGCGATGTAAATGTAAACGTAGCAGGTAGAAGAGACAGCCGCCAGTTTAATCTTAGTTTCACTTATCGTTTTGGTAAGACAAATATTCCCTCAGCCCGCAGAAAAAGCGGCGGAGCCGATGACGAACAAAACAGGGTTAAGAGCGGGGGGAACAATTAGAACTGTAATCGGGTTATACTGCCTGCTGTATACAGTGCAATAGATTTTTTGTGTACCAGCGGAAGAATAAGCATTAAGCATCGTTGTGTCACTCCCTTGTACGATATTTTCGCTATTCGGCTTTGCACTACTTGTCCCGTTTGTGGGAAACTTATCCTGCATGAACTATAACCACAAACAATGAAGTCACTCAAAGAGTGACTTCATTGTTTTAAAGTCCTCCCTTCAGGGAGGATTTAGGAGGGTTTTAAACTGTCGGCGTACCACCGGTTACCTGTACAGTCGATGAAGTCATATAGCTTGAGTCTTGTGAGGCAAGCAATACATATATCGGTGCAAGTTCAGCAGGCTGACCAACCCGTTTTAACGGTACATCCTGGCCAAAAGTTTTTACCCTTTCTTCCGGCATTGTCGAGGGGATAAGCGGGGTCCATATTGGTCCGGGGGCAACACAGTTCACACGAATTCCTTTTTCTGCCCAAAGTTGTCCTAAGCTGGCTGTAAAATTTTGAATGGCACCTTTGGTAGCTGCATAAGCCAGTAAACCTGGTGAAGGTTTGTATGCATTTACAGACGCTGTATTCACCACCGTACTTCCGGGCTCTAAATGAGGTTCGGCTGCTTTGCACAAATAAAACATTGCATAAATGTTTGTTCTAAAGGTACGATCCAACTCCTCGGCAGTCAGTTCCTGGAGCGATTCATGAGACATTTGAAAAGCGGCATTATTAACCAGTATATCTAATCCGCCCAGCTCTTCCACTGCCCGGTTTACGATCTGTTTGCAGTGCTCTTCATCTTGTATATCACCTGGTACCAAAACAGCTTTTCTGCCTGCTTCCTTAATATATTTTGCTGTTTCTTTTGCATCCTCATCCTCATTGAGGTAAGAAATTAAGACATCGGCGCCTTCTCGTGCAAATGCGATTGCCACAGCACGGCCAATTCCTGAGTCGCCGCCGGTTATAATTGCTTTTCTGCCAGTCAATTTACCTGATCCTTTATAAGATTTTTCTCCATGGTCAGCCTTTGGATTCAAATCACTTTCATATCCCGGTACCTGCTGTTCCTGGTCGGGAAAGGGTGGCTGGGGATATTGTGTCAAAGGATCTTGTTTGCTTACATTTTGCGTTTCAGTCATAATTAAAGTTTTTAATATAGTGATAGCTACTAAAGTCAGATACTATGCCAATACATCCTCTTTATTCAACTGGTTATTTTATAAAAGATATTGTAATTGCTTGTGGAATAATTGCTCCTGTTTTTGGAATTTCTTACACAGTTGTGCTCATTTGTTCTAAAATATTCAAAATTTAAAAGTCAGCTTCTTAGTAAAGCTAAAAACCATTAATTTGCGCCTTCAAATGACTTCGTAGCTCAGTTGGTAGAGCAGCTGACTCTTAATCAGCGGGCCGATGGTTCGAACCCATCCGGGGTCACTTTAAAAGTAAAAGCCTTCAAAGTCACTGATTTTGAAGGCTTTTTTGTACTTGAAATCTGGCAGCTATTCATTTCAATATTAACTTGAGAAATATCTTTAAAGCTGCACATCAAACAGCAACAAAACAACAGCCCACTAACAGGACATCTCTAATTCATCGATTGTAGATTGACATTTTTATAATTAACTTGTCGAATGATGAATGACACGGTATGAGTGTAAAAAAAATAAATACAGATTTTGAAAATATTGTCCTTCTTATTCAGGAAGCACGAAGTCGTGCTTACAGTAAAGTAAATGCAGAGCTTGTATTACTTTATTTTAATGTCCGTAAGATTGTGTCTGAAAAAGTTACCGGAGGTGTTTGGGGAGAAGGAACCGTAAATGAATTAGCAGAGTATATCAAAAATAAAGTTCACGGTATGAGCGGTTTCACCCGCAGAGGACTTTATCGCATGAAGCAGTTTTATGAAAAGTATTCTGTCTCTGAATTTGTGTCTCCAATGGCTGCACTTCTGCAAACCTATTTCAAAAATAAAACTGAGGCACAAAAAGTGTCGGCACTGCCGACACAATTAAAGACGAAGAAAAAAGCCGGTAAAGCCAATAAAAAAGTGTCGGCACTGCCGACACAATTACAGGACAACGAATTTTTGCACGGGCAATTTGTGTCAGCACTGCTGACACAAATTAGCTGGGCTAATCATTTAGAAATTTTATCTGCAACAAAATCACCCGAAGAGAAATTCTTTTATCTCTTGCATTGTATCAAAGAGAAATGGTCTATGAGGGAATTGAGAAGGCAATTGTCAACAGGTTATTTTGAGAGAACAATGCTGTCTAATACAATTGTGCCCGCAGTGCAGGCACAATTACCAAGAGGCATTTTCAAAGACCCTTACATTTTTGAATTTCTTAATTTGCCAGAAGCACATTCAGAAAATGATTTAGAAAAAGCGCTCATTAAAAACCTGAAAAAATTCATTCTTGAAATCGGGAAGGGCTTCACCTACATGGGCAACCAGTTTCGCCTGCAGGTAGGCAACAAAGATTATCATACCGATTTGCTTTTTTTCCATAGAGATTTACAATGCCTTATAGTGTTTGAATTGAAAATTGAAGAGTTTCAACCAGAGTTTTTAGGCAAACTAAATTTCTATCTGGAAGCCCTTGACCGTGATGTAAAACGGCCATTTGAAAATAACAGCCTGGGCATATTGCTCTGTAAAGGAAAAGATACTGAAGTAGTCGAATATGCTATGGCTCGTAACACTTCCGCTGCAATGATTGCCGATTATGAAACCAAACTGATACCCAAAAATGTGTTGGCCAATAAACTGAACCAGTTGGTAGAGCAGTTATATAAAGAAGAAACTGACAATGGATAGAAAGATAACTTTAAAAACATAATAAGAATGAAAGGGAAAATGTTTATCACATCGCTTCTCTCTGTTTTTATATTGCAGTCTTTTTACCTGCAGGCGCAGTAAAATATACATGCCCAGTCAACCACCTACGAATGGCCTTCTGACCCTTTGGTAAGATCGAAGCTTGATAAATGGCAGGATCAAAAATTTGGTATGCTTATTCACTACCTGGCATCATTGAATCATGGTCGATCTGTTCAGAGGACTGGATTGAACGGCTGCTTATCCGGCATTGGCTTTTTCATTTCAAAGTAATGATCTGTAATCGGTTTTTTTGAATGATCCGGCATGTATATTTTGCAGGGTATAAAATGTGAAAAGTTTTTTTTGAGCCAAACAGAAGAATAAGCATTGGACAGCCGTTGCGTCGCACTCTTGTACTGAAGGTACTTGCTTCGGCAAAAAGATACTGTCATTGCGAGTAGAGCCTGTCCCGAACTTGTTTTCGGGAAACGACGAAGCAATCCCGCTAATAGTAAGCCTATTCAAACACGAAATGAGATTGCTTCGTACCTCGCAATGACGAAGAACTGTACCGTCATTGCGAGGAGGAACGACGAAGCAATCCCGCTAAACAACGATACATGACAAACAAATCTGTAAGGTTTCTGTTTTCTGAAAGCTGTAAAAAGCTGTATTGCATCGCAATACTTACATTAGCCACTTCATTTCTGTTTGCGCAAAATGAGTATGAGTTGAACTCAAGCTGGCAATGCGCTCCCATTTCAAAAGTGGCAAACAAAGGGGAAGAAATTTCGTCATCATCATTTCCTGTTTCCGGTTGGCTACATGCGACAGTTCCCGGTACAGTGTTAACCACTCTTTTAAATAATAAGCTGATCCCCGATCCTTTTTATGGAATGAATAATGAAAAGATCGCCGATATCTATACTGCCGGCCGTGATCATTATACTTATTGGTTCGTAAAAGATTTTAAGGAGAAAGCGGCCGCAGGCGAACAGGTATGGCTTCATTTGAGGGGTGTAAATTATGGTTGTGATGTATACCTCAATAGTCATAAGCTGAATAAGAAAACGCATTATGGAATGTACCTGAGACAGACATACAATATTACATCTCTGCTTAAAAAAGATGGCAGTAACCGACTTGCAGTAATTGTGTATCCGCCCGATCCTGTTGGTAATGCAAATGGTGGCCAAGGTGGCGATGGTGAGATTGCCAGGAATGTGACGCATCAATATGTCGCAGGCTGGGACTGGATACAACCCATCAGAGACAGGAACACAGGAGTTTGGGATAAGGTGACTATTGAAAAAACAAATGGTGTGAATCTAAAAAACCCGCACATCGTTACGCTGGTTCCCGGTGTCAGGTTTCCTGGTGAGCCACAACAACCGGCTATTATAAAAGCTTCAGCAGAAATTGAAAACCCAGGCAACATAGCGGTAGCCGGGACGTTGCAATATGTTTTAAATGTATCGAGTGTAAAAAAGGAAATCACGCTTCAACCTAAAACAACAACTGAGGTGTTTCTACCTGATTATACTTTACAACATCCGAAGTTATGGTGGCCAAACGGTTCCGGAGAACATCCGTTGTACAACATTCAACTGCAGTTTGTAAATAAGAACAAGGCTGTTTTAGACAAAGAAAATATACGTTTCGGAGTACGCGAAATCCGGACAAGATGGAATGAAGTCACAAAAAGTCGGGAAGTGTCGGTTAACGGGCAAAAGATATTTATAAAGGGCGGCAACTGGATAATTTCGGATGCAATGCTTCGGTTTAGCCCGGCTCGTTATGATGCAGAAATACGTTTCCATAGCGAGATGAATCTAAACCTCATTCGCATTTGGGGTGGCGCTTTGACTGAACGTCCTGAGTTTTATGAAGCTTGCGATAAATACGGCATGCTCGTCTTCCAAGACTTTTGGTTTTCCGGTGATTGCAATGGCAGGTGGAAAGACCCGATGAAAAAAGAGGATCAGGAAACTCGCAGAAAATATCCTGATGATCATTCGTTAGCTATCGAATCCCTTGCTGATCAGATTAAAATGATCCGCAATCATCCTTCGCTTGCATTTTATTGCGGCGGCAATGAAATTATACCTCCCGATGATATTCTTATTCCTCTCAGAGATTCTATTTTACCCAAATTAGATAACACACGTTACTTCTTTGCATATTCAAACTCAGACAGCATGTCATTAAATACTTTGGGCGGCAATGGTGATGGCCCTTATGGTATTCAAAACATCGATACTTTTTGGGCGCACCGCACCTGGCCGTTTAATTCAGAAGTCGGATCGGTAGGAATGGGAGATGATGAGTCTTTGCAAAGATTTATTCCAAAGGAAAATATGATTGCTCCGCAATATCACGGCAAGGTGGATTCGGTATGGGAATATCACAAGTATATCGGTTATGACCAGTATATCGGCCAGTATGGCGAGCCGAAAGATGTAAAGGATTTTGCATTAAAAGCACAACTCATTAATTACGATCAGTATCGCGGATTAATAGAAGGTTTTACCTCGCATCAGTGGGACTGGTACACCGGCGTTATCATCTGGAAAACACAAAACCCCTGGACGGCGTTGCGGGGTCAGATGTACGATTATTACTTGGATCCAAACGCCTGTTTATATGGTTTACACACTGCAGGAGAACCGGTGCATATTATGTACAATCCGGTTTCAGGAATGGTCATGATTGAAAATAATACCTTCAAAACAAAGCATAACCTGGTGATGGAGATAAAGACTTTTGATATGGATGGAAAAGAATCGGTATTGTCAAAAATGCCTGCAGAAGCAGCGTCTTCGTCTGTGAAAAGTATAGTGGGTATCAAAGCAGAAATAGACAAGTTGCGAAAAGACAAAGGCATATTCCTGTCGCTTCGATTATTTGACAACGATAAAAAAATGATCAGCGACAATTTTTACTGGTTGCCAAATGCAGAAGAAAAATATGAAGGTCTGCAGAAAATGAAACCTGCCAAAGCATTGGTAACAGCAAGGCAAATGGCTGCGGGTAAAATAGAGGTTACCATAGCCAATCCTGCCAATGCTTCTGTTGCTTTTTTTAACAGGATTTCGGTTGTAAATGCGCAAAGTAAAAAAAGAATATTACCCGTATTTTACAGCGATAATTATTTGTCCGTTTTGCCGGGCGAAAGCAAAATAGTTGTTATAGATTACACGCCTTCATCAACAAATAAGAACGTTCTTGTTTCACTAAAAGGATGGAATGCAGATGAGCAGTTTATAATAATAAAGTAATGTCTTTGTATTTTTCTATTGGCATGTATGATCAGAATAATCATTATTATGTTTCCGCTTTATAAGTTTTCCAAGAACCGCGACAAGTAGTGCATTGCTGAAAAGTAAAATATCGTACAAGAGTGCGACGCAACGATGAAAAATAGTAGTAATACAGCCCGGCTCATAAAAACTCATTGCACATTTTTATGCACTCATGCAGCAGAGGCGGCTTGTAAAATCATTGAAGAACAATCAGAATAAAAATCAATTGATCAATCATCTCTTTTATTATTTCAAATAAATCTACATGAAGAAAATATCTTTGCTTGTCATAATGATAACATTATTATCTGCTCATTCCTTTTCGCAGGACAGCAGTTATACGCCAACTCCTGAGAACCTGAAAGCCCGTGAGTCTTTCACCAATGAAAAGTTTGGATTGTTTATACATTGGGGACCTTTTAGCATTCCTGGCGATGGAGAGTGGGTGATGAATAACCGTAACATCACCGTAAAGAACTACACCCGGCTAATGAAGTTTTTTAATCCTGTCGATTTTAATGCTGCTGAAGTAGTAAGTATGGCTAAAAATGCAGGCATGAAATACATCACGCTTATCACACGTCACCACGATGGTTTTAGTATGTGGAATACAAAATATTCTGACTTTAATATCATGAATACGCCTTACAAAAAAGACATTGTAAAAATGATGGCAGATGAGTGTCATAAGCAAGGCATAAAACTGTTCGTATATTATTCGTTACTCGACTGGAGAAGAAATGATTACAGCTACTGGACAGGCAGAACAGGTCAGGGAACAGGCAGAACGGTTCATGGAAACTGGAGCGATTATATTCAGTTCATGAAAAACCAGTTGACAGAACTGCTGACAAATTACGGAGAGATTGCCGGTGTTTGGTTCGACGGACATTGGGATCAGACTGCGCCTGAAGGAGAGAAGGACAGAAGTGCAAGAGTCGACTGGCACTACAATGAAATTTATAGCTTGATACATATACTGCAGCCTCAATGCCTGATAGGGAATAATCATCATCTCACGCCTTTTGCCGGAGAAGATTTTCAAATGTTTGAACGTGACCTGCCGGGTGAAAACAAGTCAGGATTAAGCTTTCAGAAAATCGCTGAAAGGCTGCCGCTTGAAACCTGCGAAACGATCAATAATTCATGGGGTTTTAATATCACCGATACAACTTATAAAACATCGAAGCAATTAATAGATTACCTGGTTAAAGCCAGTGGTCTTGGCGCTAATTTTCTTCTGAACATCGGTCCAATGCCCAATGGAGAAGTACAGCCTGAGTTTAAGGAAAGACTTGCCTATGTGGGTAAATGGCTGGCCGTTTATGGCGAAAGCATTTACAATACACAGGGCGGCTATATGAGACCACAGGATTGGGGAGCGATCACACAAAAAAACAATAAACTGTACGTGCACCTGTTGAAAAAAGATGTTTCAGTTATCTCATTAGAAAACGTTCCGTTTAAGAAAATTGCAAAAGCGTATTTATTAAAAGACGGTACAGCAGTAAAAACGGCATTGCAAAACAAAGCAGTTACCATTACTCCACCTGTGGCAAATGCCGACGAACCTGATGAGGTGATTGTATTAGAAACAAAGGGTTAATGTAAAGCAGCATCTATCGTATTCAGCAATCCATCTGTATACTTGTCATCGGCCAGTTGCCAAAACATAATACCGCCAAGATGATTGTCTATTGCGTATTTTGTTTTTAGCATAATAGATTGCTCATCATCATAAGTGAGCAATTGCTTTTTAAGAGAAGAATACATATAGGGCGCTTTTGCCACATCGTCCCAGTAGTACTTAAATCCATCAACCGCTAAAGTATCTTTATTAATTTGCGAAAACGAGATGCCTTTGTTGAATTTGCCTTTCTGGTACATGCCATTGTTAAGGTCTTCATCTACGTCGAAAAATCTTCCGTAAAAAGCGGCGCCAATGATCATTTTACTTCTCGGTACGCCAAGCGAGTCGAGGTATTTGACCGCATGATCGGTTGACTCGATTTGCTGCGGAGTAGAATACAAAGGTGTATGATGTCCTAAAGTTGTACTGTAACCGCTTACCAGGTCGTAGGTCATTAGATTTATTTTGTCTACAAATGGTGACACTTTTTGCCATTCAATTGACTCTGCAAGAAACTGGGTAAACCCGCCTGCCGCAAAGCTGATCTCATTCTTGCTGCCTAATTTCTTTCTTAACTTTTTTACTAAAAGTGTAAAGTTTTGCTTGTCTTCTTTTAAAAACTGGTGTCCCGGATAGCCTGCTATAGCAGGGTATTCCCAGTCGAGATCGATACCATCGGTTTGAAAAAAGCGATTTATTTTCTTTACAGACCTGGCGAAAACCCTTCTTCCTTTGGTGGATGAGAAAACAGGAGAACAGGTTTCGCACCCGCCCCACCCGCCTAACGACAAGATCACTTTTAGCGAGGGATTTCTCTGTTTAAGCGAAACCAGTTTCTGAATGGTTAAAGTATCTCTGTGGTTGTTTACCCACAATTCGTTTCCTTTTAGATGGCAAAAGCTGAATATGATATGCGTCAATTTTTCAACCGCGAAAGAATCTACACGGCTTGCATCACCGGCATAATATCCGGTAACTGCTATTTTGGTCGCAGGTGCTGTTTGTGCATTGACAGCATTTGTAAAAAGTAAGGTGATACATACAACAGGTAGCAGTTTCATACAGTCTTTATTTAGCTTTTAATTTATACGATATGCAACATAGAGGTTAAGCAAATGTGAGTAGGATTCAAAGTTATTGCGGCAATTAAACAATGTATTCAGGAAGCACTTAACAGTATTTTTAGTGATGTAGGGTGTTTCTTTAATTTTTTTTAATATTTTATTGGAAACTTTTTTTGTTTTTAAAAAGTGAAGTAAGAAGTTGATTAAAATAAGGAGGCTTTTATATTTAAAAAATATATACAAAGTGCGTTAACATTTTTAACAGTTTTTCCATCTCTCATGAAAATTTTAATTGAAATTCCTTCATCTTTTATAATAAGAAATAAAAACTTTTTAAAAAAATTAGAAAAGTTTTATGGCTAATATGATTTTTTTAGAATCATTTTAGTACTTTAGCAATATTAACGAATAATTAATGAACGATAAAAAAGACCGGAATAAAAAATTAATCATTAAAAATCTTTATGTTAGTAAAGCTCTTTCCTGTGCTGAAATAAGTTTACAAATTGAAAAAAGCCTTCCTTTTACAGCAGAGATTTTAGATGTTTTGGCAGAAGATGGATTTATAACTGAAACCGGATTTGCCAGGTCTACAGGAGGTCGAAAGCCAGTAAATTATTCGCTTAATCCAGATGTTTTATACATTGTTTCTGTAGCAATGGATCAGTTTGTAACGCGCATTGCTATAATGAATATGAAAAATGAGTGTATTGAGCCTGTAGAAAGGTATGAGTTGCCCTTACATAATAACAGCAATGCCCTTTCTTTATTAGTTGAAAGGATTAATTACGTAATCAATAAATCAGGACTTCCAAAAAATAAGTTTGCCGGTATTGGTATTGGCATGCCGGGTTTTGTAGACGTAAAAAAAGGCATCAACTATTCATATTTACTTACCGATGGTAAGAGTATTACAGAGTTTATAAGTGACAACGTTAAACTACCTGTTTACATAGACAACGACTCGAGTATAATAGCATTGGCAGAACTGCAGTTTGGAGCTTTTAGGGAAGCAGGAAATGCGATGATTGTAAATGTTGGATGGGGTATCGGACTGGGCCTTATATTAAATGGAAAGCTGTACAGGGGACATAACGGATTTGCAGGAGAATTTAGTCACATTCCTCTTTTTTTTAATGGCAAACTTTGTTACTGCGGCAAAAGCGGATGTCTCGAAACGGAAGCTTCATTACTTATAGTTGTAGAAAAAGCCATGGAGGGATTGCGGGCAGGAAGAGTTACCAAGCTATCAGAACTACCTGATGATGACCTCGAGCAGGCGTGTTTAAAAACGATAAAAGCAGCTCACCAGGGAGACCAGTTTGCTATAAGTTTATTGTCAGATATCGCGTACAAAATTGGAAGAGGAGTAGCTATTCTTATTCACCTTTTTAACCCCGAATTAATAGTGCTTAGCGGAAGGGGATCTGCTGCAGGAAAAATTCTGATCACACCATTGCAGCAGGCTATAACTGAATATTGTATTCCAGGCCTGGCAGAGCATACAAGTATTCATCTTTCAGCTTTAGGAAACGAAGCGGAATTAATTGGCGCAGCAGCATTGGTTATGGAAAATTATGGCAAAGAAACAACTGCAACCGCTGGTAAAAACAAGTTGCTGAAAGCTGAAGTTACAAGCAGCTAAAGATTTTTATAAGATTAAAATTATATAGCCATTATTCTTACTGTTATTAACCCATTTGGTAAATAACAAATTTTACAACTCATTACATTAAAGTAATGGTTATAAACGCTGATATTACCTGACCTAACTTAAACGCATTATTTAGTACTACATTATTATCTGAAAACAACCTGAATAAAAAAACGAAAACTGCTTTTAGCTCTGCTGCCGTAAATTTTTTGCTTTTTGAACAAACTATACAATTAATTGTAACTGTTCAAAATGCAATAACGTGAGGAATAACGCAGATGAGAATCTGCAACGTTGAAAACAAAAATATTATGACTGTAACCAAGGCTGATTAAATCTTTTACCCCTTTTATATACAACCAAATCAATCATCTACAAAAATTAACTGCAACATGAGAAAATCAAGACTTACTTATTTTTTAATTTTTTGTGTAACAAGCATGCAGCTTTTGCATGCTTTACACCTGTATGCACAAAAGAATGTGCCGGGGCAAATAACCGGTGTTGTTCGCGCAGCAGATGGAACGGGTCTGCCAGGCGTGAGTGTAAAAATAAAAGGCACAGAGCGGGGTGCAGCTACAGATGACCGCGGCCAGTTTGTAATTGCTGCTGGTAAAGGCGATGTACTGGTCTTTAGTTATGTAGGATATGGAATGCAGGAAGTGACTGTAAAAGATGAACGAAGCATAACTGTAGCATTAAGCTCATCAGGCAACTCGATGGATGAAGTAGTGGTAACTGCCTTAGGCATCAAAAAACAAAAAAAATCAATTGGTTATTCTACTACAGATGTACCGGGTTCAGAATTAACATTATCACGTTCAACCAATTTGGGCAATGCCTTAACCGGGCGTGTTGCGGGTGTTAGTGTTGCGGGTGTTGCCAACGGCCCTTCAGGTCAAAGCCGTGTAACCATACGTGGTAACTCTTCTATTTCGGGTAATAATCAGCCTTTGTATGTTATTGACGGTATTCCGCTTGATGTTTCAAACCAGGGTGGTAGTGCCGGCCAATGGGGCGGGGCAGACTTCGGCGATCCGCTTAGTACCATAAATCCTGACGATATTGAAACCATTCAGGTTTTAAAAGGAGTAGCTGCTTCGGCTTTATATGGTTACCGCGGTGGCAATGGAGCAATATTAATTGTCACTAAATCAGGATCGCGTAATAAGGCATTTGGTGTGGAAATTAACAACAACCTCACATTTGACATGATTAATGATTTGCGTGATTACCAGTACGTATATGGTCAGGGAACGCAGGGTAATAAGCCAACCACAGCCGCCGCAGCATTAGGCACTTTTCAGGCAAGCTGGGGTTCAAAACTCGATGGTTCTGAGGCAGTCAACTTTTTAGGTAACAAGTATGCTTACAACGCAGCAAAAGATAATCTCAAAAACTTTTACCGTACCGGTGTTTCCAACCAGACTTCAGTTTCGCTTACAGGCAGCAGTGACATGGGACATTACAGGTTAGGGCTTTCTAATTTAGCAATGAACCCGTCAATCATTAACTCAAACATGAAGCAGCAAGGCGTAAATTTCAATGGTACGTTCAATGTTTCAAAAAAACTCCAGTTTTCTCTTTCTGCCAACTATGCATTTGAGAATGTTAAGAACAGGGCCTCATTTTCTGATGCCCCGGGAAGCGTAATAGCCGGCCCTATGTATTTAGCAAACAGCTTTGATATCAGATGGTTAGAAAAATACACTGATGCTGCAGGAAATGAAGTGCTTCCCGGCGCTGAAAAGTACTTTAACAATCCTTATTTCGTAGCCTATAATTTTCTAAACACTACCAGCAGAAACCGTTTAACAGCAGCACTTACTCTTAAATATAATATACTTGACTGGCTTTCTGCGCAAACACAGGTAACAAGAGATGGTTATATCTATGATGTGGTAAACGTTTTACCTACAGGTACCGCTTATCAACCCGGCGGCTCTCTTACCCAGTTCAATGTAAATTATCATGAAGTGAATGCCAACTTTTTGTTAGAGGCTAATAAAAAATTAGGTGCGTTTTCCGTTCGTGCTAATGCAGGCGGTAACTACCAGGATGATATCAATACAAGTTCAGGTGTTTATGGCGCAGGTCCTTTTAACGTACCTTTCTTTTACAGCGCTTCCAATATTACCAACAAACCATATATTGATGGCTATAGCCATTACAGGGTTTTGTCTTTGTTAGCAAGCGCCGATTTTGGATATAAAGATTACCTGTTCTTAACCTTGACGGCAAGAAATGACTGGTTTTCTACTTTAAATCCTGAAACCAATAACTACTTATATCCATCTGTTTCCACCAGCTTCGTGTTTTCTGATGCTTTAAAAATGCCTCAATTTATTAGCTTCGGTAAATTAAGAGGATCTTATGCGGCTTCATCAGGACAAACTACTCCCTACCAAAACTTACTTACTTATGGTTTACAAGGTTATAGTTTCAACAATCAGGCGTTGGGTTATGTAAATAATGGTACCATTCCTAATGCTAACCTTGAACCTCTCAGCGTAAAGGAAGCGGAAGTAGGTTTAAATATGCAGTTTTTGCACAACCGCTTAGGGCTTGATGTTGCTGTATATAATAAAAATACTACAAAGGATATTATCCAGGCAACAGTTAGCCAGACTACAGGGTATTCGGGTAACATTGTTAATATAGGCAAAATTCGTAACAAGGGTATAGAGCTGTTATTTAATGCTACACCTGTAAAATCGCACAACTTCACCTGGAATACTTCATTTAACGTGGGTATAAACGACAGTAAAGTGCTTGATTTAGGAGGCCTTTCGGCAATTACGGTAGGTGGAGCTTTTCCTCGCTGGGGTGATGCTACGGCTATTCAGGAGGTGGTTGGTTACAGTTACTCGCAAATTGTTGGCTGGGCTTACAAACGCGATGCAAAAGGAAGTATCGTGTATGACAGTAAAGGCATGCCCGAGCGTTCAGCTACTGTAGTACCATTGGGTTCCGGCATTTACAAAACAACCGGTGGCTTCAGCAACGAATTTCATTACAAAGACTTTACACTTTCTTTATTGTTCGACTTTAAATATGGTGCAAAGATTTACTCTCAAACCAACCTGTTGCTGTATAACGATGGTTTACAAAAAACAACTTTACAAGGCAGGGATGGAGGTTATGTAGGTCCGGGTGTAGCTGAAGACGGATCTCCTAACAAAGTAAGTGTAAATGCGCAGACATACTGGGGCAATCTTGCTGCGGGCAGCAGTTATGTAACGGAAGAATTTGTATATGATGCCAGCTTTATTAAATTGAGAAATGCTTCTTTAAGCTACTCGCTTCCGGGTTCTTTGATAAGAAAAACACCATTTAAAGGTCTGACATTTTCTGTAGTAGGCCGCAATCTCGCTATTTTAATGAAGCATACTCCAAACATTGACCCTGAGTCTAATTTAAATGCATCAAACGGCCAGGGATTGGAATTAACGGGTTATCCGTCTATGCGCAATTTAGGTTTCAACTTAAATATCAAATTCTAATTTATCTAATCAATTAAACTATCATTAAAATGAAAAATAAATTTCTGGTAATATCTGTTGCTGCCGCTCTGATTGCGGTGACAGGTTGTAAAAAAACACTCGAAAAGATCAACATAGATCCGACAAAGCTTAGTCCGTCTAACATGAACTACAATTATCTTTTTACAGCCGCTCAGTTAATTACGGCCGGTAACAGCGATGGTAATGCGTATGAAGACTGGCGAAATAACCTAATTTATGCTTCATGCATGATTCAACATTTATCCTCGACTACAGGTTATTGGGGAGGAGATAAATACACTTATAATGCAGGATATAATTCAGCATACTGGGATGCTAACTATCCAAACAGCATCAAAAACATTGTTGACGTGGTAGCCAATGTAAAAGATGACGCAGACAAAAGTAATTTCTACAATATCTCACGTATCTTCAAAGTGTTTATGTTTCAGAGAATGACGGATATGTACGGCGATATCCCTTATTCCGAAGCTGGCCAGGGTTATCTTTTAGGCATCACTGCACCTAAATATGATAAACAGCAGGACATTTACATGGATATGTTAAAGGAATTGGATGACGCTGCCACTAAGCTTGATGCTTCCAAGCAAAATACGCTTGGAGCAGCAGACCAGATGTATGGCGGAGATGTGGCTAAGTGGAAAAAATTTGCTTACTCAGAAATGGTTCGTTTAGCTATGCGTATGAGTAAAGTAGACGCTGCAACTGCCAAAACATGGGTTCAAAAAGCAGTTCAGGGAGGTGTGATGGCCGATAATACCGACAATGCTTTATTACAACATCAGTCTGTTATAAGAAGCCCTGTAACCAATGGTACTGCATGGGTATTGGCAGGGGTTGATGCCGATGCTTCAAGGGTAAGCAAAACTTTTATAGATTATTTAAAAGGCACAAACGATCCCCGTTTAAAATACATAGCTACAGTTGCTACTAATCCGGGTACCATAACAGATTTTGGCGACAATACGCCTGCTATTCAAATAGGGCAGCCTAACGGATACGATGTCGGAGCAACCGCTACAGGCATTGTTAATGCACCCAACTGGCCCGGAAGTCAAAATAAATATTCTATCGTTAACCGTACTACGTTTTCCCGTTACAATGCGCCTACTTTTTTCTTAACTCATGGCGAAACGCAACTATTATTAGCCGAGGCTGCCGAAAGGGGCTGGATCACCGGAAGCGCATCTGCCTATTATACTGCAGGAGTAAAAGCAGCCATTATGCAGTTAAACCAAACAGGTGCAGCTCTTACCGACGCAGATGCTGCTGGTTACCTAACTGCCAATCCTTACACAAAAGGAATACAGCAGATTAACGAACAGTACTGGATCGTTACTTTTATGGATGAATATGAAGCCTTTGCTAACTGGAGAAGAAGCGATTTTCCCAAACTAACACCTGTAAATTACTTTGGCAATGTTACCAACGGAACTATACCGCGCCGCTTTACTTATCCGACAGGAGAGGCTACCACCAATACTGCCGCTTATACTGAAGCTTCTTCAAGAATGGCAGGTGGCGATAAAATGACTTCAAGGGTATGGTGGGATAAATAACGTTGTATAATTTTTTGGGTACTTAGCTGCAGTGCTGCTATTAAGCTTTACTTGCGTCGAACACTTGTACTTTTGTAATTCTGTCATCAAATTCTACCCCCCGGTATTATACAAATAGCAGAACAATTAAATTAAAAGACAGGACATCATCTATATGTTGATCCTGTCTTTTTTAATTTTATTTCAACATTTTTATTGAATAAAGTATAATATTGAATACTGTGCCGTTTGCCTTAAAATGAGTGGCCGATTTAAACGATACAGTACAAGTGAGTGACACAACAGAAGATGCACAAAGAGCAGATGCCGGTTACCAAAAATAAATATTACCTGTACTACAATTATTAAGAATAGCTGAGTTTGAAAATGACTAAAGATGTATATTCTGTAAATTTTACTGCAACTATGTTTCAACCCTTTCTTTTAATTACTTCTAAAGAATCTTTACACAAACCAAGCTTTACCGTTTGCATTTTTTTTATTTTCCTCGTGGCATTTTCTACCGGTGCTGTTTGCCAGGAACCACTTTTTAAATTACTGACACCCACACAAACAAACATTACTTTCAGCAATACTATTAATGAAAACGAAAGTTTAAATGTATTGGCTTACGAATACTTCTACAATGGCGGCGGCGTTGCAGTCGGAGACGTAAACAACGACGGACTGCAGGATATATTTTTTACCGCCAATACCAAACCTAACAAGCTGTACCTAAACCTGGGGCAAATGAAATTTAAAGATGTTACAAAAGAAGCCGGTTTAGAAGGCAGAGCAGGAGGTTGGAAAACAGGCGCTACCATGGCCGATGTAAACGGAGATGGGTTATTAGACATCTATGTTTGTTATTCGGGAACAGTACCGGGTGACCTGCGCCGAAAACAATTATTTATAAACGAAGGGAATGTAAAATTTACAGATAAAGCCAAAGAGTACGGCCTCGATGATGCAAGCTACGGTACCCAGGCCGCTTTTTTTGATTATGACAACGACGGCGACCTCGACATGTTTTTATTGAATCACAATGTAAAGAAGTATGATAACCTGCAGCTTGCCAGCTTTAGAGACCAGACAGATGAACTGGCAGGAAATAAATTGTATGAGAACAAGGGCAATCATTTTGAAGACGTCTCAAAAAAAGCAGGCATTCACCAGTACCCGCTTACGTTTGGTTTGGGAATAGCCATCAGTGACGTAAACAAAGATGGCTGGCAGGATATCTACGTTACCAATGATTATAACGAACCCGACTATTTATACATCAATAATGGCAATGGCACATTTGATGAACAAACAAAAAAAAGCTTCAGGCACATATCACACTTTTCGATGGGTGTTGATATTGCCGATTTCAACAACGATGCATTGCCCGACATCGTTACTTTAGACATGCTGCCTGCAGATAACCACCGTCAAAAGCTGCTGCAACTGCAGGAGAATTATGAGTCGTTTGATTTGATGCAAAGCCAGGGACTAAACAAGCAGTACATGCGCAACATGCTGCAGTTAAACAATGGCGATGGCACCTTTAGCGAGATTGGTCAACTGGCAGGCATTTCTAATACCGATTGGAGCTGGTGCCCTTTGTTTGCCGATTTTGATAATGATGGCTACAAAGATTTGTTTATCTCAACGGGTTATTTACGCGACTACACAAACAAAGACTTCTTACGATACTGGGGCGATTATAAAATAAAACGGGCAATAGACAAGCAGCCCATGTTGTTAATGGATTTAATTAAAGCAATGCCCGTTACCCCTTTCCGCAATTATATGTTTAAAAACAACCACGACCTTACTTTTTCAAACAGGCAAAAAGACTGGGGTTTTGAAGATACTAAAATGTCAAATGGTGCAGTTTATGCTGACCTCGATAATGACGGCGACCTTGATTTAATAGTAAACAACATAAATGAGAATGCCTTTATTTATGAGAACCAAAGCAGGGGAAAAGCGAACACAAATTATATAAGTTTACATCTTGCGGGCAATAAAGCTAATACACGTGCTATTGGCGCAAAGGTGTATGTGTATAGTAATGGAGGTATTCAGTACCAGGAGGTAAACCCTAACCGGGGATATTTATCGTGTGTTCCTGCTGCATTAAATTTTGGTTTGGGAGGGAACCAAAAAGTTGATTCAATCAGAGTCATCTGGCCCGATAATACAGCTTATGTAACGACTAATATAACAGCCAATCAAAACCTGACAATTGGCTATAACGCGACTACTGCAAAGTCTGTCGCTGTCAATAAAACCATCTCAAAAACAATATTTACAAAAGCTGGAAATGTGATTGATTATAAGCACGAAGATTTTTCTGAAAACGATTTCAAAAGGCAGTTACTCATGTTGTTTATGTATTCTAAAACAGGGCCTGTAACAGCAAAGGCAGATGTTAATAAAGATGGTCTTGAAGATATTTTTATAAGCGGAGATAAAAACAAGCCGGGTAAAATTTATATTCAAAAAAAAGGTGGACAGTTTGCTGCAGGGGATGAAAATATTGGTGATGAAAATACCTCCGCTATTTCTGCCGCTGCTTTTTTTGATGCTGATGGAGATGGCTTTCCCGATTTGTACGTTGCAAAAGGTGGTTATTCTCTTTTTGAGGTGAACACCGCTGCCTTGCAGGATGAATTGTATTTGAACGATGGAAAAGGCAATTTTGTATTAGCAAAAGAAGCCCTTCCTAATGTAAGCGCAAGCAGCAAATCGTGTGTTAGAGAATGTGATTATGACGGAGATGGAGATATGGATATTTTTATCGGAGGAAGAGTAGTTCCCGGTCAGTATCCGGTTACCCCGCAAAGCTTCCTTTTGCAGAATGATGGCAAAGGAAAGTTTACTTTGGTTGATGTTCCTTTTGCAAAAATTGGAATGGTAACCGATGCAAAATGGGCAGACTTAAACAATGATGGAAAAAAAGATTTGATTTTATGTGGAGAAATGATGCCGGTAATAGTATTTGAAAATACAGCCAAAGGGTTCATCAATCAAACAGAAAAATATTTCGCTGGTTCTGAAAAAGGCTTTTGGTTTTCACTTGCTGTTGCAGATGTTAATGGGGATGGACAACCGGATATTATAGCCGGAAATGCAGGATTAAACACACAAATACATGCTTCTAAGGAAGAACCGGCAGAAATGTATTATGCCGATTTTGATGGTAATGGTTCCATAGATCCGTTCTTTAATTTTTATATGCAGGGCGTCAGTTATCCCTTTGTAAGCAGGGATGAGCTTAACGAACAGATTTACCCAATGCGCAGGAAATTTACTTCTTATAAAGATTATGCAAACGCAACTATCAAAGACATTTTCAGCAAAGATGAATTATCAAAGGCAAACAGGCTTTTTGCTGCAGAAACACGAACTACCTGTTTTATAAATAAAAATGGAAAATTTGAGAAGGTAGTATTGCCTTTGCAGGCCCAGTTCTCAATAGTAAATAAGATAGTTGTAAAAGATTTTACCGGCGATGGCAAAGAAGATGTTTTGTTGTTTGGCAACCACTCTGATAACAGGCTGAAGCTGGGAAGTATAGATGCTAATTATGGTTGTTTGTTAGCGGGCGATGGCAAAGGTAATTTTAGTTATGTTCCTCAACTGGTTTCAGGATTGAGCGTAATGGGCGATGTAAAATCAGTTGAAGAAATAACAGTTGATAAAACGAAATACTTAGTAATTGGCATAAGTAATGAGCCATTGGAGTTTTATAAAGAGCCTTAAAATTGCGTATGAAGTTTATAGTCATTTTTTTATTGTTTGCCAATATTGTATCTGCGCAGAAAGAGTCGAAAATTTTTTCAGAGCAGATTTCAAAGTGTGTTTTTGCTTCGTCTAAAGTAATGATGCATGATGTAGTAAATCCACCTGCTGCAAGCAGGTATTATGCTTATATTTTGTTTGGCGCTTATGAGATTGTTTCTCAAAACAATCATTCCATTCCTGCATTGTCCACTTTCATAAAAGATTATACAGGTACATCCATCAGCAACAAGGAGAAGTACGATTACCACATTGCGGCTTTATATTGTATTTTAGAGACAGCCCACCTCATGCTGCCTTCCGGATATAGGATACAGGAAGATGAAGAGCAGTTTGTTGCAACTCTTCATAAACAAAGAATTAACCAGTCAATTATAGATGCATCTGTTGCAGTTGCAAAAGATGTAGCCAGGCAAATAGTCATTTTTTCAAAATCCGATCATTACAATCAGTTAAGCGCCCGGCTTCGTTATACACCCATTAAAAGTGAAGGTAACTGGTACCCTACACCTCCCACTTATATCGAAGCTGTAGAACCCAACTGGAAAACTATTCGTCCGTTGTTTCTTGATTCCTGCAATGAATTTAAACCTGCGTTGCCGGTTGTTTTTTCTAAAGATACCTCGGGTGCTTTCTATAAACTTGCAAAAGAGGTGTATGATGTGTCTAAGCAGCTTTCAAATGAGCAGTTGAGTATAGCCGCTTTTTGGGATTGCAATCCCTTCGCGGTTTCTACTTCAGGTCACATGGCAATAGGATTTAAAAAAATAAGCCCCGGTGGTCATTGGATGGGTATTGGCGGCATAGTTGCTAACAAGGCTCATCTTAATTTCGACAAAACCATCCTGCTGCAAACTGTTTTATCTGCAACCATTATGGATGCTTTTATCAGTTGCTGGGACGAGAAATACCGCAGCAACCGTATAAGACCGGAAACCTATATTAACCGATACCTCGACGTAAGGTGGCAGCCTCTTCTTCAAACTCCTCCATTTCCTGAGTATCCAAGCGGGCATAGTGTTATATCTACTGCATCTGCAGCCGTTCTCACTTATTTGTTAGGCGATAATTTTGCATTTACCGATGACTCAGAGCTTTTGTTTGATTTACCTGCACGTTCTTTTATGTCTTTCCGCCAGGCAGCAAACGAAGCGGCGATATCACGTTTATATGGAGGAATTCATTTTCGTGATGCAGTCGAGAATGGTCAAAAGGAAGGTGCAGCAGTAGGCGCTAAAGTTGTTTCCGTTATTAAAACAGCAGGAATAAAACCCTTATTATAGCCAGTGTAGGCAACTATACTTAAAGCCGCAATGCTATTATACTTCCCGCATAAAAATATGCAGTGATTTTTTTGGGAGCCGGCTGCATTACTACTATTTTACATCGTTGCAATCAAGGATCACACTTATACTTTTGTTCATTATTCAGCAATGCACAATCTTATCCGGCGTGCAGTATAACTTAAGAATTTTTGTAAAGATAATGCGGAGTGTATGAGCTGCTTGAAAAGATGCGGTACAAGAGCTACCGTGTGGACACATCTTTTCCAATCATATATCCATTATAAGTA
>CAXUMK010000066.1:0-23334 GCA_964251885.1 uncultured Segetibacter sp.
CGTTTTATGAAGGCACTAATATGGCGCAGGCTGCAGCAGAAGTAACTGCCTTTAGCAACCGTGCGCAAACCATTTTTCCACCCGGCACTTCACCTCCTTTTATCATCCGTTTCGATGCAAGTACGCTGCCTGTAGGGCAACTGATTGTAAGCAGCCCTATACGGAGCAATAATGAATTGCAGGACCTTGCCAACGTATATATCAGGGCAGGTTTCAGCTCCATTCCGGGACTAATTGCCCCCGCGCCTTTTGGTGGTAACTCGCGTACCATTCTTATAAAAGCAGACCCTGATCTGCTGCGTTCGCACAATATGACACCAGACCAGTTGGTGGCTGCACTGCGTATTAATAACCAGACAACACCTGCCGGCACAGTACGTATTGGTGATAAGAATTATTTTACTCCTTCTAATACCACTATCCGTAACGTAAAGGATTTTGAGAACATTCCGCTGTTTACAGGAGGCATTGATAACCTGTACCTGAAAGATGTAGCTACTGTAGAAGATGGCGCAGACATCACCTCAGGTTATGTGCTGGTTGATGGAAGACGCTCTGTGTATTTGCCTATAACGAAATCGGCGGCAGCTTCTACCTGGGAGGTTGTGCAAAGTCTAAAAAAAGCGCTTCCGCGTTTCCAGGCATTATTGCCTGATGATGTGAAGCTGACTTATGAGTTTGACCAGTCGGTATATGTAATTAACTCAGTAAAAAGCCTGTTAACCGAAGGAGCGATCGGCGCTGTACTTACCGGGCTGATGGTGTTAATATTCCTCGGCGATCCGCGGGGGGCATTGATTGTAATCATTACCATTCCTACGTGTATTATTTCAGGTGTGTTGTTTCTTAGTCTTTTCGGGCAAACCATTAATATCATGACTCTTAGCGGCCTTGCGCTGGCTATCGGGATATTGGTAGATGAAAGCACGGTAACGATCGAGAACATTCACCAGCACTTAGATATGGGCAAGCCAAAAGCGCTGGCGATATGGGATGCCTGTAAAGAAATCGCTTTCTCTAAATTACTTATCCTGTTCTGTATTCTTGCAGTATTTGCACCGGCGTTTACAATGGGTGGCATACCCGGCTCGCTGTTTTTACCATTAGCGCTGGCTATCGGTTTTTCTATGATTACTTCTTATTTTATGGCACAAACCCTCGTGCCTGTATTGTCGAACTGGATGATGAAGGACCATAACAAGCATGGAAAGAAAGCGGATGTTGTTTTAGCCAAAGGCAAAACGACAGATGATGAGGTTTTTATAGAATCTGAAATACCAAAAGAATCAGAGAAAGATACATGGCAACAGCGCGAGTTATTGAAGGACAAAATGGAACATAAAGGTAAAAAGCTGTCGGGTTTCGATAAGTTTAGAAACAGGTTTATACTTTTTATGGATAGAATGATGCCGCAAAGAAGATTGATCGTATTAGTTTATATTATAGGTGCACTGGCAGTGGCAGCATTCTTTTTTACACTGATAGGCCGCGACGTATTGCCTAAGTCGAATGCAGGCCAATTCCAGGTTCGTATAAGCGATAAAGACGGAACAAGGATTGAAAAAACAGAACGCGACGTATTAACAACACTCGATGTATTGTATTCAATTGTGGGCAGAGAAAATGTAGGCATCAGTTCGGCCATGGTGGGTATGCACGGTTCTCAGTTTTCAACCAACCCGATCTATTTATTCATGGCCGGTCCGCAGGATGCGGTGCTGCAGGTTGCTTTGAAAGAAGATTATAAAACCAATATGGATGATCTGAAAGACAAATTCAGAGAAAAAATGAAGAAGGCTTTGCCGGATGTGCAGATGTCTTTTGAACCGATTGAACTAACAGATAAAATTCTAAGCCAGGGCTCACCCACACCCATTGAAGTAAAAATAATGGGCAAGAACAAAAAGCAGAATGAAGAATATGCAGATAAGATGATAGAAAAGCTGCAGCAGATACCCTATTTGCGTGATGTAAAGCTGGGTACTGCCATTCATGCACCTGCTATTGATATTGATATTGACAGGGTGAGAGCGGCACAATTGGGAACCAACGTAAATGACATTTCCCGTTCATTAGTTGCAGCTACTTCCTCATCCAGGTTTACGGAAAAGAATATCTGGATCGACCCAAAATTATCATTGAGTTATAATGTGCAGGTAGAAGTACCGGTCAATCAAATGACGAGCCTCGAAGACATCAGCGAAATACCCGTTACACCCAATGCTGCAAGACCTGTGCTCGGCGACGTGGCTACAATAAAACTGGATACGATTTATGGTGAGAATGACAATATCGGTGCGATGCCTGTTTTATCTGTTACAGCCAACCTGTACAAAAAAGATTTAGGCTCAGCCGCTAAAGATGTAAACAAAGCCATCAAGTCAATAGGTGATTTGCCACGCGGTCTCGCAATAGAAACAAGAGGTATGACACAGGTACTGACAGAAACATTAGACAGCCTGCAGTCGGGCCTGGTCGTAGCAATCATTGTGATCTTCCTGATGCTTACGGCAAACTTCCAGTCCTTTAAAGTATCGCTTGTCGTGCTTTGTACGGTGCCGGCAGTCTTGTTAGGCTCTTTAGGGTTACTGCTGCTTACCGGTTCCACCCTTAACCTGCAGTCTTATATGGGAATGATCATGTCTGTAGGTGTATCTATCTCCAACTCTGTGCTGCTGGTAACAAATGCCGAAGAACTGCGCCTGAGAAATGGCAATGCATTGCTGGCGGCAAAAGAAGCTGCTTCAGTCAGGCTAAGGCCAATCTTAATGACAAGCGTGGCGATGGTGGTAGGTATGATACCCATGGCTTCAGGGCTCGGGGAAGCAGGAGATCAGTCTGCCCCTTTAGGCCGGGCAGTTATTGGCGGATTGATCGCTTCTACATTTGCTGCTTTGCTTATTTTGCCGTTGGTATTTGCATGGGTACAGGGAAAGACAACTACTCAATCTGTTTCGCTTGACCCCGAAGACAAAGAAAGTAAGCATTATGTAGCATCATTATACGCCAATTAATTAATCGAAATAAGAATTATTTGTGATGATAAACAGAACGTCTAAAACCATAATAGCAGCAGGCATCGCAATAGGATTGCTGCAAAGCTGCCACTCTTCTGAGACAAAGCAGAAAGAAACGAAAACAGAAACAACTATAGCACAGACTGTAACGCCGGTAGCTATTGTAACAAATGGCAAGCTGTCATCAACCATTAAAATACCAGGCGAACTGCAGGCTTTTCAGCATGTAGATCTATATGCAAAAGTAAACAGCTACGTTAAACAGTTGTATGCCGATGTGGGTTCTGAAGTAAAGCTGGGACAGTTGTTGGCAACTATGGAAGCGCCTGAGATCAATTCACAATTGGCAGGTTCGCAATCGAGATTAAAATCGTATGAGGCCATTTATATCGCCAGCAAAGCCAATTATAACAGGCTGCTCGAAACCAGCAAAACACCGGGCACCATTTCACCAAATGACCTTGATCTGGCGCTGGCAAAACAAAACAGCGATCTCGCCCAGTACCAGGCAGCTAAAGCAGGATACAACGAGGTAATGAATAACCGTAATTATCTCGAAGTGCGTGCACCTTTCACCGGCGTCATTAGTGCCCGCAACGTAAACCAAGGCGCTTATGTAGGCCCTTCAGGTAAAGGATCAGACCTGCCGATGTTTACTTTGCAAACGCAGCAAAAGCTCAGACTGGTAGTATCTGTTCCCGAAGCGTATACCTCTTATTTAAGTAATAAGAATGACGTCAGTTTCACAGTTGTATCTCTGCCCGACCAGGTATTTAAAGCACAGATAAAACGGCTGGCTGGTGCGCTTGACCCGCGTTTCCGTTCAGAAAGAATGGAGATGGATGTTATCAATACCAATAAAAAGTTATTGCCGGGTATGGTAGCAGAGATCATCATTCCCCTGCCGGCGAAGGATAACACTTTGCTGGTACCTGCTGAAGCCATTGTTAACTCAACCGAAAAAGTATATGTGATAAAAGTGGTTGACGGTAAAGCTCAATGGGTAGAGGTACAAAAGGGAAGATCGTCAGACAAACAGGCAGAAGTATTTGGAAAACTAAATAACGGCGATACGATAGTCGCCGCCGGCAGTGAGGAAATAAGAGACGGAACGCCCATTGGAAAAACAACCATGGCAGTTGTCAGTGTAAAATAAAAGCAGGAAATGAAAGGCGCTAAGGAATTTTATAAGCCGTAATAATATAAATAAAAAGAGGCTGTCTCAATGTTTGAGGCAGCCTCTTTTTATTGTAAGTCTTTTTATGTAACCGGCATTAGCGCTCTGTGGTTCTTCTGTTGTGTCACTCACTTGTGCCATATCTTTTTATGGCAACTTTCACCCCCCCGCCCTAAAGGGAGCTATCCCTCCCCTTCAGCGAGGGGCTTTATAATTGAACATTGAGAATTGAACATTTGTTATTGAACATTAAAAGTCAAATTTTCAATGCTCAATTCTCAATAATCAATGTTCAAATAAGAATAATATTGCTTAACAAAATGACATTGGGATTTAGGGGTTTCAAGTCCCCCTTCAGGCGATTTAGGGAGTTTTCAAGTCCCCTTCAGGGGATTTAGGGGTTTTGTTTCTTCAAGTCCCCTTTAGGGGATTTAGGGGTTTCAAAAGTATCACAAATCGACTGAACGATTCGATAAGCGGCATTACCGTCCCACAACGGTGGTATCGTTCCTTTTTTCCATTCCCCTGCAAGCAATTTTTCCATAGCGGGTTTTATTGCTCCCGGTTTTGTACCCAGCAACTCATTTGTTCCTAATGTTATCGTTTCCGGTCTTTCTGTATTATCCCTTAATGTCATACAGGGAACGCCCATAACAGTTGTTTCTTCGGTGATACCACCGGAGTCAGTTATTACTGCTTTAGCATACTGAACTAAGTAATTGAATTCAAGGTAACCGAGGGGTTCTGTAAGATGAAGATTGGGTGCTGTAATGCCGGTATTCAAAAGCATTTTTGCTGTTCTGGGATGAACCGGAAATATTAAATGAAGACCTTCAGAAGATTGAATGATTGCCTGCATTAAATCAGCAAGCTGAGCCGGGTCATCTACATTTGCCGGACGGTGAAGCGTCATCACTATATAATTCCGGTCTTTTAATTTCAAAGAATTCCAGAACTCCGGTTTTTGAAACTTCGGCATTTGTTTATACAGCGTATCAATCATGGTATTGCCCACAAAAAAGATCCTTTCACTTTCGATACCTGATCTTCTCAAATTCTCATTGGCCGTTTCTGAGGTGGTAAAAAAATAATTGGTAATACTGTCAGTTACCATACGGTTAATCTCCTCAGGCATGCTCCAGTCGCCTGAACGTATTCCTGCTTCTACGTGTGCAACAGGTATACAAAGTTTTTGTGCTGTAATGGCGCAGGCCATGGTAGAGGTAACATCACCAACAACCAAAACAAGATCAGGTCGCACCTCCCCCAATTCTCTTTCAAAACGAACCATGATCGCCGCCGTCTGTTCCGCCTGGGTACCGCCTCCGGCTTCAAGGTTTACATCTGGCTCGGGGATGCCCAACTGATCAAAAAAGCTGCCGCTCATTTTTTTATCATAATGCTGTCCGGTATGTATTAGCCTGTAATGTATTTGCTTTCCTGCGTCCTTTGCTTTTACAATAGCCTCAATAATCGGAGCTATCTTCATGAAGTTTGGCCTTGCGCCTGCAACGATGTCAATTAACATTATTCCTCTTAATCGTTTATGTATAGATCATCCTGTTCACTTTTTTTCTCGCCGCATGAAATACATCGTTCGTTCTCGCAGCCCACGCCTCGTAAAACTATCTTCTTTCTCGCAGCGACCGCAGCGGTTATCGCAGCGCACGCTGCGTGAGAACCTCTCCTTCTTTCTTTCCCGCAGCGACCGCCGCGTTATCGTAGCGCACGCCGCGTGAAACTCTCTCTTTTCTTTCCAGCAGCGTTGGCAGAGTCATCGCAGCGTACTCCGGGTGAAATCTCTTTTTCTTTTCCGCAGCAATTCTCGTAACGTGAACCTTTCTTCTTTCTTTACCGCATCTCTTCTTTCTCTCTCGCGGCGAACGCAGCGGTTATCGCAGCGCACGCCGCGTGAAACTCTCTTCTTTCTTTAATTAAAGATTATTTACCACCCTATGAATTCCATCTTTCAAAAAAACGCAATTAAAATTTATTAATAATCCTAACCGTTTATTGGTCAATTTAAGATAGGTCAATGTCTGCGCGAAATGCACAGGAGCAAGTGTTTCAATAGCTTTTATTTCAACGATTACCTTATCTCCTACCAAAAGGTCTAAACGAAATCCTGCCTCAAACTTAATTTCTTTATATACAAAAGGTACAGGTAACTGAGCTTGTACGGATAATCCTGCCTCAGCAAGGTCATAATACAAAGCTCTTTCATAAACCGATTCTAAAAGTCCCGCACCTAAAGCTTTATGTAATGCAAAAGCATAGTCCAAGATCTTTGTCGCTATTTCATTTTCTGTCATACTGGAAGTTGTAAATAAAATTATTTTCCTTTCCCGCAGGCACGCTGCGTGAAACCCTCTTCTTTCTTTCTCGCAGCGAACGCAGCGGTTATCGCAGCGCATGCAGCGTGAAACTCCTCTTCTTTCTTCCCCTAGCGCACGCCGCGTGAAATTTTCCTTTTTTTTCTTTCTCGCAGCGAACGCAGCGGTTATCGCAGCGCACGCAGCGTGAAACTCCTCTTCTTTCTTCCCCTAGCGCACGCCGCGTGAAATTTTCCTTTTTTTTCTTTCTCGCAGCGAACGCAGCGGTTATCGCAGCGCACGCCGCGTGAAACTCCTCTTCTTTCTTCCCCTAGCGCACGCCGCGTGAAATTTCCTTTTTTTTCTTTCTCGCAGCGAACGCAGCGGTTTTCGCAGCGCACGCCGCGTGAAATTCCTCTCCTCTTCTTTCTTTCGCTCAGCGCACGGCGGATAAAATTTTTATCTCTCTATAGTTGCAAAAATGAATTTTTTTTACTATTAGCAACCCTCAATGCATCCATACCTGCACTATTAGAGTCTGAAGTATAGTATTTTCCCAACCGATAACAAGCTTATTTACTAATTCAGGAAAGTACAATGCCTTATGATAAAAATAGTATTTGTACTGCTAACCTTATTATTCCTTCCCCTGACTTCATTCATCATTTTTGTTGCTGTCGTTGCCGTAGAAATAGCACCCCAACAAAGGGAGAATTATTGCAGCCAAACATATTATTGCGAAAATGATTACCTGGCATACTGCACCAGTGATGTTTAATTGACGGGTAGGCTTTTTACCACTGTATCGTAGCTGTGCACTTTTGTGTCTATCGGTGCGGCTAAAGTGTGTAAGATATAATTTGAAAAATTAGACATGATTATTTCTTCATTCAGAAAGAATTCCGCATATTTTCTTGCATTCTTTTTTATAAATGAATGATCCTTTTCTAAAATATCTTCAAGCGCAGTATTCAAAGCATCCTGTTTTCCAGCTTCAATTAAAATTCCTGCCTGCGAATTTGAGATGACATTATGCAGACTACTTCCTTTTTTTGCAGTAACAACCACCAATCCACCTACTGCCAGTATCGTAGTTAACTTAGACGGCATTACCATATCACTTGTATTATCTTTCTGCAATATAAGATGAACGTCTGCAATGTTTAAAAAAGAGTTAAGTGTAACAGAAGACTGAAGCGGATAAAAAATAACATTATCAAGACCTAAGCTGCTCTTTAACTGCACCAGTTTTTCTTTATAAGGTCCCGACCCGCAAACTACAAATTTAACGTTCGTCCTTTTTTTGAAATACACAGCAGAATACAGGATAGATTCTAATCCCTGTTTTTCTCCTATTGCGCCTGAATACAAAATGATAGTATCATTTGGGGAGAACCCAAAACTTTCTTTTATTTTTCCAATGCCCGCAACAGGATGGAAAGCAGTAAGGTTAACCCAGTTAGGGAAAAATAAGACCTCTTTTCCGCATTTATTTTTAATCTTTTCAATCATTCCGGGAGAGATCGAAGTAACATAATCTGCCTTTTTAAGAATGTAGCTTTCAATTCGTAAAAGCACATCGATAAATGATTTTGAACGGATAAGGTGCAAAGCCCGTGCAGCATCAATCTGCATATCCTGGATGTGATAGAGGAACTTAGCTCCTTTCAATTTTTGGTATAGTACGCCAAGCAAGCCTAACTGAAAAGGAGGCGCCACAGAAATAACAAAATCATATTTTTTTGTAAAAAGCAACGTTAACAGTACCAGGTATGCCGAAAAGAAGAATGAACAATCGGAAAGAACCCGGGTTAAACCGGAAGGATTTTGAGGAACGTAATGCGGGCATCTTATGATGTTTATGGGTATAGAAACACCAGGAATGGCTATTCTTTTCTCTCTTGAACCAGTAGCAACTTTTAGTATATGGAGGTTGAACTTTCCAGTGAGGATAATATGGAAAAGTGGTGATAACAGTACATGTATAATTATGTGCAGAAAGCCAATCTATCATTTCTCCATTGTACTTTCCGATACCGGTAGGTTCAGGAAAATAATTGCCTCCGATTAATAATATTCTATTGCTCATTAAGGACTAAAACTTTAGGTGTTTTCACAGATATCAAATGCCAATACAGTTGCCAGTTATATAAAGTTAATTGTTTATGCAGTAATATGGAAGCATTCCGGATTAAAAAACAGTTGTCGCTATAGTTTTAACTTTAGCAGACGTTAACTTCCACTATTACTTTTATACTGTTTCCTGTTACCAAACAGTATTTCGATCTTTGATTGAAACTACAAGATTACCTGCATATAATTTCATTTCCTTCAAATCTTTTGTTGCTATATACTGAACCGTTGAAACAACATGAGATTTGCATGTTACACCAGGAAAACGCTCTTTTGCTCCTACTAAAGTTCATTTTTGCTCCTACTAAAGTTCATTTTCAAGACAACGTACTTTTTCGTCGAAAAGTATATCAATCAATTATTTTAACAAATAAATGCAAAGTCCTGTGAGCATCCATTTGCATATTCTTCGCCTGTACAGGTGTTCTTCACCTGTCAGCAAAGAAAGTCGTTGGTGAAGAACACCAACAACGCCGGTAAACTTTGGGGAGGAACGACTAAGCAATCTGCACCGTCATTGCGAGGAGGAACGACGAAGCAATCTCATTCTTTTCAGTTAGCCTGTTTCTACATCATGGGATTGCTTCGTACCTTATAATGACATCCACTCTAACCCTTTGAAAAACAAGAAGTAACGTATGGATGTCATTCAGCTTTTTTTCTTTTTTGGCTCCGAAAAAGTCGTTACTCGCAATGACGACAACTATCCCGTCATTGCGAGGAGGTACGACGAAGCAATCTCCTAAACTCGTGTTTACATAATGAGATTGCTTCGTACCTTATAATGACGTTTTTAGCTCCCTTTAGGGCGGGGGGCTTAAGCTCCCTTTAGGGCGGGGGTCTCTAACAAAGCGTTCAAAAATTTCATTGCAGCCAGTTCTATGGAAAAATTTTTTTCGAAACATAAGCCTGCGTTCATTTCCATAAGTAACTTTTCCTCACTACTTAGTTGAAACCACTTTTCAAATAGTTCAATGGTTCCTTCTTTAGAATCTTTTGCCACTATACCAGCTCCATCCCCTTCAATTTCACGCCATATATTTATTTGATCCGAAATTAAAACCGCCTTATTACACGCCATCGCTTCAACAACCGCTATCCCAAAGTTCTCCTGGTGACTGGGCAGAATAAAAGCTTCACAACCATAAAAAGCGCCCCACTTCTCATTACCGGTAAGCATACCCGGAAAATAGACCCTGTCTTTTAACCTGCTTGAACGAAAAACAATCCGTTGCATCTCTTTTCCATACCCGGTATCTAACCCGGGACCGCCTATAACAAGTCTCATTTCTGAATGATCATTACCAAAGGCTTTATCCTCCGTTATCTTATCAAAACCATCTAAAAGTAAGTTTACTCCTTTTTTATCATGTATGCGGCTGAGAAAAAGGAAATACCGCTTTCCATTAACCTGCGGACACCTTTTTAAAAAGGCTTCCTTCATTAAAGGATCATACAAAGGAGGCGCTGCAATTCCATAACCCACATTTACTTCTTTTTTAGGATGATAAGGGGTAAAAGTAGTTCGGGCCAGCAACAGTTCCTCTTCACAGGTAAACAGTACCCCTTCCGCATTATTGATTGTTTTTCTTTCAATCAGTTTCCAATAGAACCAGTTTCTGATCGCTTTCAGCTTGCGGTGAGCAGCCTTTTGAAAGTAGGGGTCTAACATACCGTGTGGCATCACAAAACATTTTGGTACTGTGTTCAAAGCGCCGGTATGATTATGCTGCGATCGCACATGTTGTAAAGCCTTTCTTACTGCATACCCGCTATATTGCCACAGGCCGTTTATAACAACCACATCAAACCTTTGTATATTACTGATAAGCCAGGGTAAAAGTTTTTCACCGTAACTCCATGAAGTAAAACCGGGACCTAATGCATGAATAACAAATGCATCCTTACCAAGATAGTCACTCGAAGGGTCATCAAGGCACACAACTTCTCTGTAAATACCCAGCTTTTCCAAAACAGGAATACTATTTCTGATCCCCTGGCAAGGACCGCCCGAAGCAGGGTTCATACTTGAAATAACATGCAGAATGGTCATACCCGAAGCCCTCCGCCCTAAAGGGAACTGTACCCTCCGCCCTAAAGGGAACTTAACCCTCCACCCTAAAGGGAACTAATGAAGGACTTTATTTAAAAGAATTAAATTTCAATGTTGTTCGTACTTACTACTCCCGACTTACTACTCCCTACTCCCGACTTACTGCACCCTCCGCCCTAAAGGGAACTTAAAAAGGACTTTATTTATAATGTCTGGTCTCACTACTTACTACTTACTACTCCCTACTCCCGACTTACTTAACCCTCCGCCCTAAAGGGAACTGATATGGACTTTTTTTAAACGATCATATTTCAATGGTGTTCATACTCCCGACTTACTACTCCCGACTTACTGCACCCTCCGCCCTAAAGGGGACTAACAGGAACTTTATTTAAAGGTTTGCGTTTTAATAGTAGTGGGGCGTTTTGCTCTCTTCTCCCTTTAGGGTCGGGGCTTCCTTACTCCCTACTCCCGACTTACTACTCCACACTCCCGACTCCCGACTTACTACTTTGGTGGTGTACAAGCTAACCGAATTATTATTGTATTGAAATTTCTGATGCTTTAAAGTCTATACATATTGTATGGTCGCTTAAAAAATCAATACCTAAAACACCATCAAATTCACTTAAAACATTATGAGCGAAAAAATCATACGCACAAATTTCAATATCGTACTTTTTTATTCCTAAAGCTGTAAATTGAGGGACTTTAAAAACATATACTTCTATTATTCCACTTGCCGTTTCTAACTTCTCAATTCTTAAGTAATCTTTTATTTCAATACCTGCTATCAGAAGTGCAGTAAGGTCAATAGTTGTATGAGATGCACCTGTGTCAATAGCTAATGCAACCTTATGATTTGGTAATTCACATTGTACAATCACTAAACTTTCATCTGAAGCTCTTTTAAATTTTTCAATTCTCATAAAAGGAATAAACGGTTCTTGGGTATTTCTCCTGTATAAATACAAGCAGTTGTATCTACGGCTTTTTTCAAATCTGCTGCTTTGTAAGCAATTTCTCTTTTGTCTTTACTTGCAAACAGTACAATTCCACTGATTAATTTACTTAAAATTGAGCCGTTAACATCTGGATCTGAAAGCTCTGGATTACCAATAAGTATCCATTGGTCAGGATATTGCTTTTTAATTTGTTCAATTGAAAGAGTTTGCATTTTTAAAAACATTTGTTCTACAAATTTATAAAATACTGTGTTTTTAACAGATGTTTTTGCATTTCACACCACTTATCCCTCAACCACTCCCACTCTCTTTGTTCTCTGCGAAAATCCTGTTTTTCTCTGCGTTTTGAATTCTCCCTACTCCCTACTTTCGACTTACTACTTCCGACTTACTACTCCCTACTCACTTAACCCTCCGCACCAAAGGGAACTAATGAAGGACTTTATTTAAAATGTCTGGTCTTTACTACTTACTACTTGCTACTTACTCCGTACTTCCTACTCCCGACTTACTACTCCCTTCTCCCCTTCCTTTATTTTACAATAAACCTGGGTAAAATAAGACATCTTGAGGATGGCGAAAGCTAATCCCCTTGCCCCGTCTCTAAAACCTCCATAAAAAAAGAAACTCCCTACAAAATAAAAGGGAGCCATAAAAACACTTCTAATCAATTTATATTTAAGTCTTTGCTTCCACGTCTCGTTTCTTTTTATCCCATTCATTAACTTTACTACCCGGCTTGCCTCCCACGATGAATACTCATTGTGTTTAATAATATAACTTGATAAACTCCTGAAGTCCTGGTGATCTATCTTGCTTTTAATAATTCCGACATCACCTTCAATTACAGGATGTTCATGCACTTCCATATCCAGCTTACTCCAATGATCTTCATCTATTCTTTCATATTCACCAAAGCCCACTTTAAAAAGAGCTAATTTTCTTAAAGGGTATCCGCCTTTTAACTTCTTACCCATAAAGCAAACAGTATAGCTTAACCAGTAACCCGCCTTATCTTCAGCCTGCAGCTTTTCCCTTAATTCATTTTTAAAATCTTCCGTCAGGTATTCGTCCGCATCTAAAAATAAAACCCACTGGGTAGTGGGCCGATAGTTTCTAAGATACCAGTTCCTTTTCTTAGGAAATTTCCCATCCCATTTAAAATGCACTACATCAGCACCATATTCAGAAGCTATTTCAATCGTATTATCACCACTCCCTGAATCTATTAATACTATTTTAGCCGCAAAGGTTTGTCCTATAGATTCAAAACAACCAGGTAGGTTTTTTTCTTCATTTTTTACGGGGATAGCGACTGTAAGATCAAGCGGAAGGTTTAACATAAAAACTCACAGACGTATTCTTGGCTTTACTGGTTTACACGGATGCCCTGTACAAACCATCCATTCAGGCATATCTTTAGTTACAACCGACCTTGCACCAATCACACATCCATTACCAATCGTTATACCGGGATGAATAAAGGCTTCTGCTGCAACCCACACATTTTCTCCAATTACAATAGGACTGGTTATTAAAGGAAAGCCGGCCTTTGTATAATCATGCGTACCTGTTACCAGGTGTGCTCCTTGTGATATAACAGACCTTTTACCTAATGTTATTTTTCCCTGGGAATACAAAATAACGCCATTTGCTATCCCACAGGCGTCTGCTATTTCCAAATTCCAGGGAGCCCATATTTTTACACCAGGATACACATGTACACCTTTGCCCACCTTTGCCCCAAACAATCTCAAAAGAACAGAACGCCAGAAGTGGAAGGGGCGGGGAGAATACCGAAAAAGAACAACTACAGCTATATTCCAAAAAACCCTTTTTAACCTGTTTTGTATTGAAAAAGAAGGACCACTGTAGGTATCCTGATTATACACTATAGATTATTTATTTAAATTTCTTACATGTAGGAGACTTAAGGATTGTATTTGGTATAGGCAAATATGCATTCAATTTAAGAGGCAACTTTCAAATACAACTCATAATACATCTCTGCAATTCTATCTCCATCAAATCGTAATTTATTTTGTCTTCCGTTTTTCAACAATTCATCTCTGTAATCTTTGTCTTCTATTATTTTAATGATACCCTGGCGAATGTCGTTTATATTATAAGGATCAACCAAACACGCTGCATTGCCTGCAACCTCGGGCATGGAAGATATGTTACTGGTAATTACCGGTCTCTCAATACAATTCGCTTCAACAATCGGCATCCCAAATCCTTCCAAAGTGGATATAAAAGAAAGCAAGTCACATTCTTTATACTTTTCTAACAGCCGGTTATTTGATATATTATATTCATTACTAAAATCAATATTATTAGAAGTTAATGCATCCAAATATTCCTGTGAAAGTTGACCTACAATTGTCAAATGACAACTAATACCTTTCAAAGAAAGTATCAACCTTAAAATATTTTTATTGTAGCCTGTGCCTATTTGTAATATAACAGGCTTATCGTGATTGAATTCTTTAGGATATGGTGTGTAAAGGGGAGAAACAGCTACAGGAATGACTTTGATTTTATCAAAACTGCATCCTGTAAATGCAATAATTTCTTTTTTGGTTTCTTCAGATATTGCTGTTACAATCCGGGCTTTAGAAACAGGAGCGGAGAGATATAACCATTGTACAATCTTTTGAGATATACCTGTTTTTCTCACCATCATTCCGCAATCCAGAATAGTCAGAACCACTGTTTTTCTATTCATCAGCAAGTCAAGAAAATGTACTTCCCCTGTTACGTGATTTACCTCTTTTCCTTGTCTGAATGCAGCCTCTATGATATTTATCATTTTAGAATAATACCCATCATTGTAACATCTGGATATGAAAACCCTTGCATCTATTTTATCTTTTAACCGGTTACGTACATCTTCAAAGATATATTCAAGGCTAAAGCTAAATCCCGTACGCGGTCTCCTTTGAAAAAAATTGACTCTAACTTTCTTATCAGTTTTCTTCAAGTTCTTCATCTATTAGTATTTTCAACACGTCATAAAAAGACATAGTATAATTCCAGTTCAGTGAAATTTTAGCTTTAGTATTATCTCCATAGATATCTGCAATTTCTGTTGGCCTGTATAACTTTTCATCAATAATTAGACTTTTTATATTTATAGAAAGATAATTGAATACATATTCAATAATAGAACGAAGTGAAACAGAATGATTAGAGCAAATAACAAAATCATCTGCTTTCTCCTCTTGCAGCATCAAATACATTGCTTCCACATACTTAGGAGCCCAGCCAAAATCTCTCTTAATATCTATATTACCAACTTTCAAAACTGTTACCTGTCCTTTCTTAATCTTGATCGCTTCAGTAATCACTTTTTTTACAAAGAAATTATTGCTGCGTAAATATGACTCGTGATTGAATAAGAAACCGCTACAACTAAAGATGCTATATGCCTCGCGGTAATTTTTAGTGATCCAATGTGCAGAAGCTTTAGAAATGCTGTATGGACTTATAGGATTAATAATTGTTTTTTCATTTATAGGTAATTGTGCATCCCCGAACATTTCACTTGTCGAAGCCTGGTAAAACTTAGTATCGGGCTTAATCATCCTGATTGCTTCTAAGATATTTAAGACTGAAGTGATATTAAATTGTATTGTACCGATGGGCTGTTTGAACGATAAAGAAACTGAACTTTGCGCCGCCAGGTTATAGATTTCATTAGGGGAATATTCTTTAATGATATTCAATACCTGCGATAGATCAGTTAAGTCACATTCTACAACTTCCACTTTATCCTGCACTTTCAAATACCGCAATCCTTTATTATTAAAATAACGATAGCTTCTTACCAGTCCTATAACTCTGTATCCTTTTTCTATTAGCAAATAAGACAAATAGGCACCATCTTGTCCGGTAATTCCTGTTATTAAAGCCTTTTTGACCATATTTTTGACCATATCTAATTCAATCAATTATTTCTTAGGAACCGCACCAACTTTATATTCTTTTACTGGATTCTCATTAATCTTCTTTTTACTACTTTCTTAAGATAATTTTTTCCAGCATTGTTTACAAAGGTATTAGGTATGTTAAAAGAGGCAAGCAGTAAACCGCCGGTAATAGTACAAAAGCCCAATGAAGTAGGTTGCGCCCAGCCACCCTGGGTAATTAATAATAATCCTGTACTAAGCAACATCCATGGTAAAGAGTCGCCCGCAACAAGTCTTTGGTACGATGCAACAGTTACTTTTGCACCTAAACTTAGCCTGATAATGATCACTGCAAAACCTAATACAAAGCCCAATTCACCTATCACCCTGCCCCATTCTCCTTCTGCAATTAAAAAGGTAGTATTGCCTGTAAGCATCTGAGCTCCTACATTGGTACCCATGCCTATTCCATATCCAAAAAAAGGCAGATCAAAAGAACTGCTGACGGCGCTAATCAACCCTACCAGGTAGCGGTCTCCGAGCGTTCCCTGTAACCCTCCCTCAGCCTCTGAAGCGCTTGTAAACCTATCAGTAAAGGCCGCCGTGGCTGTATTAAAGATGCTGGTGTTATTAAGTATTAGTAACGCTATTGCAATTCCTATAACCGCACCTATCATCCGGCCTACATATATAGGTTTCCTAATAATGGATAAGCCAAGAAATAACACAGACAGAGCTACCTGAAAAAATAGACCTCGGCTAATGGATAAAGGAATGGCTGCCACAAGACAAATAGTTGATGCTATTAACAAATTACGTTTGACCGTACTTGGATGAAAACAGAAATAAAGAATAAATGGAGCCGCAAGGCTGTAAAAGGAACCTGTTCCTGTTGCAAAAGAAAAAGTTCCCGGCGGCCTGAAATATCCTAACCCCCCTGCCAAACCGGACTTGGCCGCAGTACCTGCCAAATCACCCCCAATTCCTGCATTTACCCATGAACCTTGTGGACTGTAAAACTGAAGGGCAATTAAAGCCGTCATAGGTATTGAAATCCATAACAGTACCTTACCCATTTTAATAACATCCTCCCTGGTAAAAACCCTTCCTATTACAAACATTACCGGGAAGTGAAAAAATAATATTCTTGCACCAAATAAAGCAACTGCAATATTACCGTGCCCCACTATTACGGCGGTTAAAGTGCCTACAATTCCAATGACAATTATAGAATTTACATAAGCGTTTCCAGGTAACATATTTCTTTTAGAGGCAGTAACAAGAATATATAAAGCTACCGGGTCACGCACTATAAGTAAAGGTGTAGCTAAGGCCGGCAAAAACCATTTACGCAAGGCTCCTTCAAACAACACCAATAAAAAGTATATCCATATTGCTTGTTTAACAACATGGTTTGGGTCTGTTTGCAACCTCCTGACTGACTGTTTTTTAAGGAGTATATTTACTTTGTTATTCATTTCAACCTCACCTAAATCCATCTGAAGGAGAGGACTTATCACATTAGATATTCTTTCACTGCATTTGCTAATTCTTCCCCATACATTTTCCAGGTTCTTAACCTTGCAGTTTCTATCGCCTTACTGCCTGCTTCTGCAATTTGTGAAGGGTTTTGTATCAGGTTATCTATTGCATTTTTTAATGCCTGTGTAGAACCAGCCTGTATCAGCCATCCGTTTTCACCATGCTTTATTAAATCGGGTCCCGCGGTTCTGTCTGTAGTAATTACCGGTGTACCCTGGCTCATTGCTTCTGTTATTACCAATCCAAAACCTTCAAATAAAGAGGGGAAAATCAATACGTCATACTCCCGCATTAATTTCAAAATTTCGTGATGCGGCATGGTCGGTATCCAATGATGTTTTTGTAAGGCTGCATTCAATGCAGCACAATCACTGGTTGCTTTTAAGCCTACGACAGTCAATTCAACATAAGTTTCAAGTCGTTGTACAGCAGCAAAAAGATCAGCTATCCCCTTTCGTTGTGATAATCCGCCTACAAATAATAATTTTATACGTCTTTTTCCTTGTATTACAGCATACTCTTTTTGAGTATTTACCGGGGGAAATGCATAAGGAATTATTTTAACCGGAGGAAGCGTTCCGGGAAAGGCTGATAAAGTATTTGCAGTAAACTGACTTGCTGCAAATATTACATCAGCTAATTGTATTTCCTGGTCTTTTCGTTCAAGTTTAGTTTCAGAATCTTTAAATCCGGTTAAGGTGCTCGCCCATTCTGGCCACCTTTCCTTTTCTACCTCCAAAAGTTTTCTTGCAGTTCTCCAATATCCAATGGGAAGATCATAAAAACATTTTAGACCGTAACGTTTTGCTTCTATAAATGATAATAATGCACCATCTTCAAAAGCATAAACACCCTTTACTCCTTTTTCCGATAAAAACTGTATCCTCGCTGCAACCTTTTTGTCAATGTTTTTATAAACTGCATCTATACTAAATATTCCGCTTTCATGCTTAATAAGTTGGGAAAGACCAATCTTTGATGAGATAATTCGCCCTGCTTCAAAAAAAGGTGATGTTAGGGTGATTGATTGTAAGGAAGGATCGAAACGACGGCGTCTTATCTCTGCAAAAAGGCCTATGGCACCTAACTTGTCTATAATGCTCCCTGGAAAAGAAGCTATAGCTGTATGAAATTCGGCTAAAATGTTCGCTTCCATAAGCCCTTTAGCTGCTGCTCTCACAAAGGAATTGCCAGTTGGATGAGAAAACAAAACTTTCAATATGATAACTTTAGTCTATGGACGTAAATAAAGTTATGGTAACGAGGGATATTAGCACTTTAGATTATCAATCAAAAAAAGCCAGTTGAAAATTCTAACCCAAAGGAATCGTTGTTTCTCGAAAAGAATTCCAAGTAGAATAGCGAGGCTGAGCACTGTAAATATAACCAGTAATAATTGGGTTACATTATTAAATTGGTAAACCAAAGTTGATTTACATAATATTATTAGTGGCAAGTGGAGCACATACAAGGGAAACGTAAAATCACCTATTTTTCTCATATATACTAAAAATTTTTTTTCAACTTTAAAATAGTTTAAAAGCGGTAATAACCATAAAAAGGAAGCTATACCTATGCCTGCAAGCCAGTCAGTAAAAAATTGGGAAGCCCAAAGTAAAGGTTTTGTACCTATAACTGCAGGGTAAGCAGGCATTTTAGCTACTATAAAAACAGTGGTTGTAATGCATACAACAAGTAAAACTAATAAAATTGGAATTTTAAGAACGGGAAGAGGTAACCGGTAGGCGAGGTAGCCAAAAAACCAAACAGGCATTAACACTAATATTTTTGGACCTGCTACAAAACATGCTAAAATGGGAAGAAGTAATGTCCAGCTTTTCTGCCGGCTGTAGAACCAGCAGCCAAAAATTGTATAGTACCAAAACTCAAAACTTAAAGACCATAATGGAACGTTCATAAGCGGTGCAGATGAAGAAAACCAGAGTTCATTTAGAAAAAGACTACAAATTATATATCTAACTATTGTATGATCTCTTGAATATTGCAAATGGAGCAATGGTTGATGAAGTTTTAAAAAAAGTTCTACTATTGCTGTAATAATTAATGCCGGGATTACAATAGAAAAAAGACGACTAAGTCTTGCAACAGCATACTGAGCAGGACCTCTATCGTTACTTGTAGTGGTATAGGCTATAACATAACCTGAAAGCACAAAAAATACAACTACTGCCGTGTGAGACAAATCAAGTTCATTATTCTTAGGTCTTGCTTCTGGAAACCATTCATAATAAGAGTGGAGAACAAATACAACTAACGCGGCACTTATTCTTAATACATCAAGTAAAACGCTTGGCATTCCCCTTAATGTTTTTTGACCCTGTATATTAATCACAAAAGGGTAATACATTTATTTTCCTAAAAGTCTACTTAATTTCATCTTCATACTTAATGGAACATTCTTTCGTAAAAAACCTTCAATAGACTTTTTTATTTTCTTTTTCTTTTCATTTTTAAGGTAATAACAGGGTATTTTCTTTAATTCAAAATAGTTATTTTCCTTTAATTTTTTTGTATAATCCTCAAAAAGCTTCTTTAAATCAGGTCTGCTGTCAAACGAATATCTTGTATGATATGCTGCTATTTGCTCAGGACGGGCTGGATGATAATGACTAAAGTGATAAAAAATCAAAGGTTTGTTGTTTACAAAATAACTTTCATTTACCTCTGTTAATTGTCTTTCATGCAGATTCCAATGCGCCATATTGTAACCGGGTTTCTTCTCAACTAATAACTTATCAAAATAGGATGGCGCCAGGTTCATCCATAATTGATCTACAAAATATCCGGTGGTTAAGTCTAAAATACATTCATATCGAAGTTTTTCTTCCCACCATTTAAGTAAAGATTTTGAGTTCTCGCCGCGGGAAAGAGCGAGGAAACCCAAATTATAGACTCCGGTATTGTAAATATGCTTTTCGGTAGGTAAAAAATTATCAGTAATGGGACTGGTAAAATGAGGTGTTAGAATAATTTCGTATGTATCTAAATTTTTCTCCAATTCTATAAGGGGTGAAAAAACTATGATGTCCGGATCAAAATAAATGATTTTATCCACCGCATAATTAGTAAAAAAATAATTAAAGTAGAAGGGCTTTACCGAGGTTAAGAATTCTACGATAGAATAACGATCAGCCATATCGTTTAACCCATCAATATGAATATTCTCAACCTCTACTATTTCATGACTATTTAAAAAGGAAAGGTCGACATTCAGGGTATTTTTATCAACTAACCCTATAATATACTTCACTTTAGGATTGGTAACCCGAAGCGAATCTCCCAGGGATTTTGCCTGTGCTAAATAGTTGATAGAACAAAGTGTAAAAGCAATTGTCATTAATCAGTTTTTATTCCCTTCAGATCTGCAAGAAATTGTTTAGTAGTTTCTTGCAGCAACGGGTTAATTCTTTCTCTTTGAGGTATTTTACTCCAAAACACTTGTTTATCAACAATAGTTAGTCCTTTATAACTATTTTCTTCCCTATAATTAAAACGAAACTTTACAACAGGATTTTGACATAACACAGGTAAACCATGTTCTTTCATCGTTATAAAAGCTCCGCTTTTGTCTAACAATATGTAAGGCGTGGAAGCAATACCAAAATCTATAAATTGCATAAACGAAGAAATCTTTTCCTCACTTCGTTCGCCTAAAACAAGAAATTGATAAGCAGGGTATTGTTTAGCAAATTGGTCCCACATACCTGCAGCAGCGCCTGCTTTACCAATAGAAATTAATATTATCTTATTACCACTTAACCTGCATTTTTCTAACCACTTCAATACTGGGCTTAAGTCCCAGGATGGATGAATGGTTCCAAAGACACCCCCTATTACATAATCCTGGTTGTTTACATTTATTGGTTCATTTGTTCTCGCCGTAATCTCTTTAATTATCCAATTAAAATCAGGCTGTCTGATAATAGAAATATTCCCAAATAAGGACAGAACAGTAGATGAAACTTTGTAGTAAGCAAGTATTTTTTTATACAAAGCATTAGAAGTATGTACCTGTATAGGTTTCAGTATTTTGATAAGCCGTAATATTCCTCTTTTTTGAATTTTCCCTGTTAATCTTCTTATTAAGCTTCCACCCAATTCTTCACTTATCCATAGTTCATGAAACATGATATGAACCCGGTATCCTTTGCAAATCTTTTCAAAAAAAGAAGTGTTGGTAACAAAACCTTTCGGATGAAAAGCATAAGGAACAAACTGGATGCTTATATAATCGGGGTGTATCAGTTCAATTTCATTCCTAATCTTTTTTTCTTTATCCTGCCACTTGTTTGAATACAATAATCGTAAAGAAAAGAAAGGCTGTGTATTTTCTGTTGGTTTACCAACATATTGGTCATTTAGAGAAATCAAAAATACCTCTGCTCCAAAATTCTTGCATGAACTTGCTAACTTTCTTGTATAATCTCCTACACCATCTTTACCTTGCTCAAGACAGCCACATACAAATACAATTTTCATTGCTTCAATAACTGCTCAAACAACCCTATATACTTCTGTATCAACAATTCAGGTTCAAATTTTTGTAATTGTTTTTTTGCCATCTCCTTTTGACGGTTTTGTAACGCTTTATCAACTAACAATTGTTTCATACAAGTAGCCAGAGCATCAACATCGCCATTTGGAAATGTAAGCCCTGCATCACCCACACATTCTTTAAGCCCTCCATATTCAGACACAATTAAGTTCTTACCTGCTGCCATCATTTCTAAAGCGACACCTCCCATTGGCTCCAACCACTCTGATGGAATGACAGCAATTCTTGCTTTCGACACCCAAACAACCAGGTCTTTACCGGTTTTTTTACCAGCAAAAGTTACAGCATGAGTAATGTTAAGTTCTTGCGCTAAATTTTCCATTTTAGCTCTCCAGTTCCCATCGCCTACAATTAAAAGGTTTATAACCGGGTTATAGAAAAGCAATAATTGTGAAAAGGCGTTCAGTAAAGTTGAGACACCCTTTTCACTTACAATTCGCCCCACATACATAAAGTCGAATTCCTCCTCAATGGCATTGGCCGCTAAAAAATGATCTAGAGGAAAAGGATTATATATCTGCACCTGGCGGGGCAAATGTTGTATTTGTTCCATCCATTTGGTTATGGCAATATTTTTAGTTACCATCTTTTTTGCGATAAACCTTTTGGCAATAAGTTTACACCCCTCAGTTAATCCCCATTTCCACCCTTTGATTTGTATATGATATTTTAAAGAATCTAAGGGCATTATTGGTGCACGCATACCATCTACCCAACCTAAACCATCAATACATGACACTTGGTAACCTACATGTATCCAGATAAATGGTTTTCTTAATAGAATGGTCCATGGCTGAAGAGCAAGGCTTGCCCCGTTAAATAATATTATATCTGCCCATCTTACCAGGCTAATTTGTTGTTTTTTTTTAGGGTTTCTTATTACTTCTAATGGAAGTTTTATGTCGCCAACGTCTGAAGTCCTTGTAACTACTTTGCATTCAATTCCATTGTTGACTAATCCTTTCGCAAGAGTTAACGAAACTGTTTCAACACCGCCAACAGATGGATAGAAATAATGTGAATACAAAAGCACTTTCATCCCTTAACTTTTCCGAATAAATTTTTCCTGTTGCTCGCTAAATAGAAAAAAGATTTTGTAAATAGTGTTTTGAAATGATGGCGCTTTTTTTCGGTAAACTCAGACAGTAACAGTACAATAAATATTACCAGCAATAATAGGGAAACAACGTGCAAATAATTGGACTTATGATATGGAACAGTTGCAGCAATAAATATTAGCATGGGTAAATGAAAAAGATATAAAGAAAAAGTAATGGAAGATAAATACCTTACAACACGATGTATTAATTGCGGCACCCTTACAAATGAAGAAAGCAGTGTAAAACTGACCAGGTTAGCAGCTACCAACAAACCATATATCCAGTCAAAAATAAATTGGGAAGAGAAGTACAATGGTGGCTGGCCGAATACAAAAGATCGGGAAAAGAAGGAAAAATCCCATACAAAACTTAGTAATACTATTAAAACCAGGCTAAGCGAAAAAAGGAATCCGGAGTACCTTGTTTCAAGTGCTAAAAATTTCGAAAGCCTGTAAGCAATTACACCAAAAACCCATACAGGAAGAAGAAGCAAAATCAGAACAGTTCCATTCACCTGCTCGAAGCCCTGACCGAACTGTATACCGTCT
>CAXUMK010000067.1:0-8445 GCA_964251885.1 uncultured Segetibacter sp.
TAGGCTCATCAAGCGATGGGGTTCCCGACAACAGCGGAAATGAAAAAACCGATAGAAAGCTGCCATCTACATACTTTATATCATTCTCACGAAACACTTTGCTGTCTTTTAAACTGTTTCCTTTGTACGTTAGCACACCTGAGCCTAAATCATCGGCTATGCGGCAAAAGTTTTGAATGACGGGAAACTGTTGTTTAATGACCGGCGCAAAACCGGGTGCCAAAATATAATCTGTGTTTCCTTTTTTATCCTGCACATTTACACGATACAGTTCATTATAATTTTTATTAAACCGGTTAGCGCCCCATTCAAAAGCTACATACTGCATGATAAAAAGGAATACAGCAATGCCCAGGGCAAGCCCGGCTATATTAATAACAGAAAACTGCCTGTTGCGCCACAGGTTGCGGAAAGCGATTTTAAGATTGGTTTGTAGCATATAAAAGAAGTATGATTTCTGATTTGGTGATTTAGTGATTTAGATTTAGTGATTTCTGTGATATCCAACTGTTTTTTAAGTTGTTATTTATTTTTTTTTGTACTTAGCATTTGTTCTTTTGTCAGCATTGTTGTGTCACTCACTTATACTTTTATCTCATTGCTAAGCCTCTTTGCGGCTTTAGCCCCACAATTGTTTGGGCTAAAGCCCGATTGCTATTCCTACTTATTCCCCGCCCTAAAGGACGGGGCAATAGATAATTTTAACTAAATGACATTGCCCTTTAATGCCGGGGGCTTTCTCTCTTCTCCCTTTAGGGCCGGGGTTTTACTCACTCCTCAAACTCTTCACTGGGTTTGCTATGGCTGCTTTTATCGACTGGAAACTGATAGTCAATATGGTAATAAAAATAACCAGACTGCCTGCAAAAAGAAACATCCACAAGCTAATGTCGATTTTATAAGCATAATCATTTAGCCAGGTGTGCATAGCCAACCATGCAATGGGCGATGCGATAACGATGGCTATCAAAACAAGCTTTAATAAATCGGTTGACAGCAACTGCACGATGCTTCTTACAGATGCACCTAATACTTTACGAACACCTATTTCTTTTGTACGTTGCTCTGCGGTAAACATTACCAGGCCAAGAAGGCCCAAACATGAAATAAATATGGCTAAGAAAGCAAAGACATTGGATAATTTGCCAATAACCTGTTCGTTTCTGTAAAGCTTTTGATATTCTTCGTTTGTAAATGAATAGGTAAACGGAAATTTTGGATTAACCTGTTTATAAAGCTTTTCAAGATTGGTAAGTGTCTCTTTGGTTTTGCCAGGTTCAAAACGAAATAATATATGCCCATAATCTTTGTTCTCACCAAACTTCATAATTACAGGCTTTATCTGTTCGTGCAGCGATCTGAAATTAAAATCTTTTAAAACACCGATAATTTTACCTTTTCGCCCGTTCACAGTGATAAATCTTCCGACAGGGTTTTTATAGTTTATATCTTTTGCAGCCGTTTCATTAAGCAGGTAGCCATCGTTATCTGCTTGAAAATCTTTCGAAAAATCACGGCCATCAATTACCTGCAATTTCATCGTATTTGAAAAATCATAACCCACGTCCGGATGTTCGAAAGAAATCATTGTATTCGGACTCCTTCCTTCCCAATCAACATTATTTGTCCACTGGTCAAGACTGACCAGGTTATCAGATATGAAACTTATATTTTTAATTCCAGGTATTTGTAATGCCTCATCTTTAAAAGTCTCATATTTATTAACCAGGTCACCTTCTATCGGAACAGATACAAGATTTTCTTTATCATATCCTAAGTTTCTATTTTGTATAAAACTTACCTGTTTTGAAACTATTATTGTACCAATGATTAGCATCAGAGAAAGAACAAACTGAAATACCACCAGCCCTTTACGAAACAATACTGCGCCCGTTCCGAGTTTTACAGTTCCTTTCAAAACTTTTACAGGATCGAAAGAAGATAAATACAAGGCCGGGTAACTGCCCGAAATCAATCCGGTAATCAGAGTTATAATAAGAATATTTGACCAAAACGAAAACAGGTTAAAAGGCAATTGCATCTGCCGTTGAGTTACCTCGTTAAATACGGGCAGCAATACAATCATCAGCAATAAGGCAACAACAACTGCGATTGCAGTTAGCAATAAAGATTCGCTTAGAAATTGTTTGATTAATATTGAACGTATAGCGCCAATAGCTTTACGTACACCCACTTCCTTTGCCCGCTTAACAGAACGGGCTGTCGTTAAGTTCATAAAGTTGACGCAGGCCATCAGCAGGATAAAAATAGCAATGACACTAAAAAGACGAACATATTCTATGCGCCCGCCCGATACTTTTCCATTTTCAAAATGGTTGTGCAAATACACCTCATCAAACTTTTGCAAGCCAAGCTCTACATGATAAGCCGCACTGCTATCACGAATATACAAATTGCGGAAAGAGGCAAGCTTCTTCTCTACGGCTGCTGGCTTCGATCCTGGTCGTAACAATACAAAAGTTAAAGGACCGCTGTTACCCCATTCTTTCAACCATGGCCGATCCTGCTGCAATGCCTCCCAGCTAATTACATAATCAAATGTTCTGGATACGCTGGCAGGTAAGTCTTTGTAAACAGCCGTTATTTTAAAATCTCTCCGGTTATCAAAACGCAGAGTTTTGTCCATTGCATTTTGGGCGCTTCCAAAAAAAGCATTTGCAGTCTTTTCAGAAATTGCCATACTTGCTGTCGAGTTTAATGCAGTTGCGGGCGTTCCGTACAGAAGCGGGTAACTGAAAACCTTAAATAAACCTGCACTGGCACCTGTGCCTTCCTCTTTTAATATTTTATCACCTGCCTGCAAAGTTTTCTGTCCGTTTTCATCCTGCATCATAACAGCGTCTTCCACTTCAGGAATTTGTCGTTTAAGTTCTTCAGCAAGTGGGCCTGGGGTATCATAATTACCGTCGGTGTGGTCTTTATAATATTCACGTTCAAAGACTTTATACAAACGCTTACCGTTCTCGTGAAAACCATCAATACTCACTTCGTTTTGCACCCATAGAAAAATTAGCAAGCTGCAGGCTAAACCTACTGAAAGCCCGGCAGTGTTAATAAAAGATTGTGCTTTATTTTTAATCAAATTGCGCCAGGCTGTTTTGAAATAATTCTTTAGCATGAGGTCTGATTTCTGATTTTGCGATTTCCGATTTATTCACCATTCACGTCTCACCCTAATTACTCCGTTCTCAAACTCTTCACCGGGTTAGCAACCGCAGCTTTGATGGTTTGAATGCTTAAGGTTATTACTGCAAGCGCTATCATACTCAGGCCACTTAATGCAAATACCCACCAGCTCATGTTTGTTCTGTACACAAAGTTTTGCAGCCACTTGTACGTTGCCCAGTATGCAACAGGTGCAGCAATCACAAACGCAAGCAATACAAGCTTCATAAAGTCAGTTGATAAAATGGAAACAATAGATGCGACGGAAGCACCTAATATTTTACGGATGCCGATTTCTTTGGTTCTTGTATTGGTAATGTAAATGACGAGACCAAGCAGTCCGAGACAACTGATGAAAATGGCGAGACCCGACGCCCACTTTAAGAGCCGGGCAGTATGTTGTTCGCTTTCATACATTCTTGCTATAGTCTCATCGAAAAAAGAATACTTAAAATCTTCTTCGGGATACATTTGTTTGTAGGCCTTTTCGATTTTGCTGATAGCAGCTTGCCAGACATGACCGTTTGCATTATTAGGCTTCAGCCTTATATGAAATGTAGAACCATTGTTGCCGGCAAACACAAGCGGGCCAATGGACGCATGAAAAGACTGGTCATGAAAATCCTGCATAACGCCGACAATGGGCAGGTCTTTATTATTGAAGTGCAAATACTTATTCAGGGCGTTTTCAGGTTTTTGAAAACCGAGCGTTTTAGCATACGTCTCATTAATGATGAATTCCTTCATCGAGTCGCTCGCCTCTACATTTCGGCCCGCCAATAATTTTATTTGGTACACTTTAAGATAGTTGGGATCGCCCCACCGAATTTGCACATTGGGTGTCACTTCTTTTTTTTCAGTATAAGAAATATTGGTAAAAGCTACTCCCACATCAGCAGGTGACAAAAAACCGGTGCTTGCAATTTCAACTTCGGGAATTGCCTGTATTTCTCTTAACAACTGCTTACCATGCGTTGCAACTGTATCCCTCGGCATCTCAAACGTAAGTATTGCCACTTTGCTAAAACCCATATTGGCATTTAAAGTATAATTGATTTGCTTACTCACCATCATTGTGGCAATGATAAAAAACTGGGCTATTACAAATTGCGAAACAGTCAGCGTTTTTCTCACCCATGCATTACGCGTTTGACCAGAATTAGCAAAAGCCTGACTCTTTAGAACCAATACCGGTTTGTAACCTGATAATATTAAAGCGGGATATAAACCGGAAAGAAAACTAACCGCAACAACCAGCAGCAACAGGAATAAAATAAGCTTTGGCTGATGGAAAATATCGAAGTGTAAGCCCGGCGGAATAAAGTCGGTAAACATATTTAGCAGCACAGGCATTAAAGCAACCGATATGATTGTTGCTACGATGGTGATAAAAAATGTTTCACTTAAAAACTGGATGACTAATTGTTTTCGAGAACTGCCCATCGTTTTGCGGATGCCGATTTCCTTTGCCCTTTTTGTTGCCTGTGCAGTCGTCAGGTTTATAAAATTGATGCAGCCTAGCAGTAACAGGAATGCTGCAATTGCGAGTAAGCCATAAAGGGTCGGCTTACTCGCAGTTCTAAAGCCAATTCCCTGGTAACTGGGGTTAAAATGTATATCGTTTAAAGGCTGTAAATGAAACGACATACTGTTGCCTGCGGTTTTATTGGCGTCTTTATTATACTTGTTCAGGAGGTTTTTGAGTTGAGACTCAATTTGTTTTGCAGAACTGCCCTTAGCTAATTTAATATACAGTTGAGAGTACGCCATCCAATCGTTCCATACATTCATCATAAACTGGTTCTGCAGGTTTGTTTTCGCGATAGTGGCAAGCGATATAAATTCGCCTGCAGTGAAAGCAGTTGTTTCATTCAAATCTTTTACAATACCGGAAACGGTTGTTGTGATATCATTGTAAGTAATGTGTTTTCCGATAATACCGGCAGCAGGCAAAGAGGGAAAGTATTGCTTCGCCCTGCTTTCGGTAAGCACTACAGAAAAGGGCTCCTGCAAAGCCGATTTTGGCGAGCCCGCTATCCATCTATAATCGAGCAACGAAAAATATTGCTGGTTGGTAAAAACAATATTTGGCTGTTTTTTATAGATAACTGGTTTTTCAGAATTGTTTGTTGCCACTGCGACTTTTGCTGACGCATCGTTTTGAAACTGAAAAACGGGAACCGTTTGTTCAACTCCTGTTACTTCGTTTTCAATGGCTGCTCCCAAAGGCGCCTGCACACCCGCACTATGTCCTTCGGTACCCGAAAAGCTCGCATCAAGCACAACCCTGTAAATCCTGTCGGCATCCGGCTCGAACCTGTCGAAGCTAAACTCATAATACACAATCAGGAACATAACCAAAGCAGCACTGATGCCAATAGATAGCCCAAGTACATTAATGACCGAGAAAGTCTTATTGCGCAAAAAATTTCTAACGGCAATGGTAAAGTAGTTTTTAAGCATGGTGGTGAGTTTAATTGTAATGTTTTTTTTCAGAAGGATAGTTTTACACATTGTATCCCTTGCATATACTTTTGTTCTTTTTTGCTCAACAGAGTTATAAGTGTACAAGTGTGCGACCCCGCCAACAGCGGGGCAGGCAGCAACAATGCTTTATCTATATTCGTCAGGTTGGCTCATAAATTCTTTTTTTCTTCCCCCTTCTCCACCCTGTGGAGAAGGGCCGGGGATGAGGTCACTCACTCCTCAAACTCTTCACCGGGTTTGCAATGGCTGCTTTTATGGTTTGAAAACTGAGCGTACACAATGCAATCACGACCATCGTTATTCCGCCGAGCAGGAATATCCACCAGCTTATTTCTGTGCGGTAGGCAAAATTTTGCAGCCACTTGTTCATTCCCAGCCAGGCAAGCGGTACGGCGATGATGAATGCAAACGCTACGAGCGATAAAAAATCTTTTGAAATAAGTGTGACGATTTGCCTGACAGATGCACCTAACACTTTTCTTACACCAATTTCTTTTGTGCGTAGTGCTGTTGTGTAAATAACAAGTCCAAGCAGGCCGAGACAACTGATGAATACAGCGAGACCTGTCGCCCACACCAGCAGGCTTGATATGTGCTGTTCAGCCTCATAATATTTGGCGATGTCTTTATCAAAAAAGCTGTAGTCAAAGTCATCTTCGGGATACACTTCAGTAAACGCTTTTTTTATTTTACTGATACCTGTTTCCCAGTTTGTGCCTGCTTGGTTTTGCGGCTGCAGGGCAATGTTAATGGTGCGTTCTGTATTATTCCAACTGCCTATTGCCAAAGGCTTCACGGGTTCGTGTAAAGATTTTTGATTGAAGTCAGCAATCACGCCGGCTATTGCAATTTGTTTATTGCTCCAGTTAATATATTTTCCAACTGCCTGCTGCGGTTGCTGAAAGCCGAGAATGTGAGCGAAGGTTTCGTTTATCAGCAAATCTTTTACGGTGTCTGACTGCATGAAATTATTTCCGGCTAATAATTTTATATTGTACAGCTTTATATAGTTCGTATCTCCAAACTTTTGCTGCACATCGGCTTCAATTTCTTTTTTCCCGTCTTTGTATTTTATAGTAGTGCTCCATGTACTGTTCGACGATGGCGGATTATTGCTTAAGCTTACCATTGCTATTTCAGGAATGGCTTTTAGTTTATCGAGTAAAATATATTTATGATTACGTACAGTATCGTAGTAGTTTGTTCGAAAGTACACGATGGCATCTTTCTTAAAACCCATATCCTTGCTGAGTGAATAACTTATCTGCTTGCTTACAAGGATAGTCGCCATAATAAAAACCTGCGCAATTACAAACTGCGAAATGGTCAGTGATTTGCGCAGAAAGGCGCTTCGGGTTTTGCCGGTGCTGGTATAAGCCTGGTTCTTCAAAACCAATACAGGCTTGTATCCTGAAAGAATTAACGCGGGATAAAAGCCGGATAGGAGCGTAACAGTAAGAATGAGTATACCTAAGAAAATAAGGACTCCGGGTTGTTTTGCAAGGTCGAAGTGCAAGCCTTCAGGAATAAAGCCCGAGAATGCTTTTAGTATGATGGGTGTTAAGCAAACCGACAGCAGCGTGGCAATAAACGTGAGCAGAAAAGTTTCGCAAAGAAATTGAAACACCAGTTGCTTTCTTGTACTGCCCAGGGTTTTTCTGATACCAATTTCTTTTGCCCGCTGCGAGGCATGCGCAGTAGTAAGATTAATAAAGTTGATGCAGCCAAGTAACAGCAGAAATGCGGCAAGAGCCAGCAAACTGTACAAGGTTGGCTTGTTAGCAAGCGGTAATTCATAACCGCCGTAGTCAGTATTAAAATGCAGATCATTTAATGGCTGCAGTAAATGATCTGTAGTGCTGTGATCTTCGGGACTGATTTTGTGATATTTTGTAAACACTTTTGCGATCTGGCTCTCTATTAATTTCGGAGAAGCGCCTTTCGAAAGTTTTACAAACAATTGCGAAGCGCCATTGGTATTATCCCATTGATCCCAATCATCCGGCCTCATACGGGCTGTTTCTAAGGTTGCTTTTGATACGAATACTTTAAAAGTAAAATCAGAATTATGCTGCAGATCTTTTACAACACCTGAAACTGTTGTACGCACAGTATCATTCAAATAAAGCTCTTTGCCTGTTACCTGCGCCGCCGAAAGCCGGGGAAAATACAGCCTTGCAGTGCTTTCAGTTAAAACAGTTTGATAAGGTTGCTGAACAGAGGTTTTAGCAGAACCAGCTAACCATTCATACCCAATGAGATTGAAAAAACTTTCATCGGCAAAAACAAACCCTTTTTCATGTTTGAAAATTACGGGCTCATTTTTACCTGAAACGGGAATAGTTATTTTTGTATCGCTGTCAAATGTCCGAAACGGCACTACAGCATCAAGCCCTGTTAATTCTTTTTTTATGGCAGGACCCAGCGGAACTGTTACCCCTGAACTGTAAAACACTTCACCTGAAAAACCGAATTTTGAAACAACCCGGTACACCCGGTCGCCGTCTTTTTCAAACTTGTCGAAGCTGAAGTGATAATTTACCAAAAGGTAAATAACCAGCGAAGAACTAATGCCAATGGCAAGCCCCAATATATTAATAGCGGTGAAAGCTTTGTTTTTCAGCAGCGTTCTTACAGCTATGGTGAAATAATTTTTAAACATGGCGATTCTGATATTAGTGTATGTAGATTTTCACGATTGATTTTTTATGTAGCATGCATTTGTTCTTTATTCACCATCGTTGTGTCACTCACTTCTACAGTTTGTTCATC
>CAXUMK010000067.1:8455-9487 GCA_964251885.1 uncultured Segetibacter sp.
CAACGCCTCATCCTCCAACTCCTTTTACCCGCGGAGAAGGAGCGGTGCTGCAGATAGTTTAAACATTGTATCCCTTCCATTTACTTTTGTTTTTTGCTCAACAGAGTTATACGAGTACAAGTGTGCGACGCAACAATGCCTCATTCATATTCTATCGGCTGCTCCCCCAATGACTTCTTGACTAAATGACTTATTGCCTATTCCTCCCTCAAACTTTTCACCGGGTTAATTCTCGAAACCTGCCAAGCCTGCAAACCAACGATGAATAAACAAATACTACTTAGTCCACCAATACTGAGTAATAAGATGGCGGGGCTGATGCTAACTCTTGATACAAAGAACTGCAGCCACACATTGTTGAGAAGATAAGCGACGGGTGTAGCAATAAGAATAGCAATACCCAGCAGCACAACAAAACTTTTGGATAATAAGAAAACGATTTGTACCACGCCCGAACCTAAAACTTTACGGATACCGACTTCTTTTCGGCGCGTTTCGGCTGTGTATAAGGCCATGCCCAGCAAGCCCATGCAGGAAATAACAACCGCAAGCAACGCCAGGAAGCCAATGATAGAAGCTGCATCTTTAAGCATGGAATGAAACATGTGCAGTTGCGTATCGAAGAAGGCGTAATCGAACTTCGTGTTTGGGTTTACTTTTTTCCAGGTAGATTGTAGAAACTGTACCGTGGAAGCTTCATCGCTGGCTGCGATGCGAACGGTAATATAACCAAACTCGCGCTTGCGGTTGCGCAGCAATAACGGCTCTATGCCCCGGTTCACCTCAAGAAACTGGAAGTCTTTTACCACACCGGCAATCTCTATCGCCTGACCGTCTACCAGTAAGCGTTGCCCAATGGCTGCTGCAGCAGAAGGGTAATGAAACGCACCGATCATCTTCTCATTAACCAATACATACTGGTCAACGCTATCGGCAGGAACTGCCGGAAGATTATGGCCGGCAACTAATTTTATATCCCATACATTCAGGCATTTCCCATCAATGTCTATCACGTTTGTCTGTAAGCTGTCT
>CAXUMK010000067.1:9497-23244 GCA_964251885.1 uncultured Segetibacter sp.
TGTCTTTCCTGTTTTCGGCTTTAAAAATCCGGGTTGCGTTGTTTGTGCCTGATGATGGTGGAAAAGCGCAGGCGGACACAGCCATCACGTTTTTATTGGTAGAAACAGCCTGTGCAAAGCGATCATAATTTTCGGTTTTATACAGCTTAATATTCACCACATTGTCTTTATTAAAACCGTAATTAAAGTTGAAGACATGCTCGGTTTGTGCATAAATTAAAGTGGCTGATATAATAAAGATGAGCGACACCACAAACTGCGTCACCAGTAAAACCTTGCGTAACGTTAATCCTCTGAAGCCTTTGATAGTATTGAGTTTCCTAAATATCTGTATTGGATTGAAAAGGGAAATATACGCTGCTGGCAACAGGCCTGCTATCATGCCTGCAAGTAAAGCAAAGACGAAAAACATCACATACACTTTTGTCGTGTAAGTAAACGTGATATCCAAAAAGCGGTTAAGGGATAAGCCCATAAACATTGGCTGCAAGACCAGCAATATCAGGAAGGCAAAAGCCAGTGCAATTAGTGAAGTAAGAACGGATTCAACAATAAATTGCTGGAACACCTGCCTGCGTGTGGCACCCGATACTTTGCGGATACCTACTTCTTTAACTCTTGTCAATGAGCGGGCTATTGAAAGATTGGTATAATTTAAACAGGCGCACAGCATGATGATCAGGCAAAGCACACCGAGGAAAATCAGCACGCTTTCGGGCAAAGCAGTTACAGTCATGTTGCCAATTGCTTCACCCGGCATAAGATCTTTCAAAGATTCTGCCCTAAAGAGAAACCGGTTGCCGGTAGTAGTCGGGTACTTTTTAGAAGCAATGGTGTTAAGCGCTGTTTGCAAATAAGCTTTCGTTTTCCCTTTTTCTAACAGTACATAAGTATAATTTGTCCATACATTGTCCCAATTGTCAGGTGGATAATGCAGGATAGATTGTTGGGTAAGACTGTTTAAAGTAGATAGTGACGCCAGCAGTTTAAACGGCAGTGCGGTTTTGCCGGGGTTTGGTTGCAACACTCCAGTAATGATGAATTGTCCATAAGTTGTTTCTTTACTGCCGGTTTCAGGGCCACCGGGATTGATACCGGTATCGTTTAGCTTTACTACCTTTCCTACCGGGTCTTCACCTTTAAAAAGCAGTTGTGCCATTTCCTGCGAAATCACCAGCGAATAAGGGTTACTAAGTGCGGTAGCAGCACTGCCTGATTGCAGCTTATAATCCAATACTTTAAAAAGACTGCCATCGGCAAAGTAGCCGCCCCCGGAAGCGATTTTATCTTTATAAAAAACATCGCCACCGATATTTCTTACCAATGCAGCAGAAGCTTCGATACCGTTGAACTTACGAAGCTCATCTGCTAAGGGCAGGGCAGAGGATGCGGTGGTAAAAGTGTTGCCGCCACTGCCAAGCGTATGCACACGATAAATTCGCTCTTTATTATGATGGAAATTATCATAACTGTTCTGGTCATTTACTATAAGTATTATCAGCAAACAAACCGACATGCTGACGGCTAAACCGAAAATATTGATAAAGCTGAACGTCTTGTTTCTGATGATGTTTCGCCATGTGGTTTTAAAATAATTTTTGAACATAAAAGAAGTTGTATATGGTGAGTAGTGAATAATGAGTGTTTGTTTATTTCCCCCTAATCCAAAAAATTCTTTCAAATTCCAGGTGCAGACTTATTCCGTTCTTAAACTCTTCACAGGATTTGCTATGGCTGCTTTTATTGATTGAAAGCTTACCGTTATCAATGCGATAAATACAGCCATTAAGCCGGCTAACGCAAATACTGAAAGGCTGATGTTTATTCGGTATGCAAAGTCCTGCAACCACTTGCTCATTGCCCACCAGGCAATGGGACATGCAATAACGAGAGATATGAAGACAAGCTGTAAAAAGTCTTTTGAAATTAAGGTGACAATGCCTGCTATGCTTGCTCCCAGCACTTTGCGGATGCCTATTTCTTTTCTTCTTTGCTCGGCCATAAAAGTGACGAGGCCAAACAAACCCATGCAGGCAATGGAAATAGCAAGAACGGTAAAGATGAGCAGAATGGCGCCTTGCTTTTGTTCTGTCTTGTATTGCTGCTGAAAAGTGTCGTTGAGAAAATGAAAATCGAAAGAATGTTCAGCATCGAATTCGCGGTAGGTTTTTTCAAGAAATTGTAAACCTGCTGCTATATTATTTTTACTAATTCTTACATACAAGTTGTCTTTGTCATTATCTGCCGGAGGCATCTGCATGACCAAAGGTTCTATCTTATGCTGCAGCGAAAAAATATGAAAGTCTTTCACCACGCCGATGATGGTAAGCAACCGCGGATTCCCTTTTTCATCTTTCCCAAAGTCTATTCTTTTGCCAATGGGGTTTGTAATCCCTGCTTCTCTAACCAGGGTTTCATTTACGATAACTGATGCATCTTTATCTGTTTGCATGCTTTTAGAAAAGTTTCTTCCTTTCTCCAGTTTTACCTCCAGGGCAGGAATAAAATCTTCATCAATTACCAGTTGCTTGGTCAGTCTTGACTTTGGTTCAGATTTGCCATCCGACTCCATCTTAAAATCGTGTCCGCCAATATTGTTGTTGCCAATGGGATTGCCAGCCGCAGCAACGCCTTCAATCAAAGGGTTTTGAAGCAGCTTCTGTTTGATTGCATCTATTTGCGAACGAACGGAATGACTGGCAACATGAAAAGTAAGTACCTGGTCTTTATTAAAACCCAGGTCTTTCTTAGATACATAGCGTAATTGCTCATAAATGATAATGGAACCGGCAATCATAGCAATCGTAATTACAAACTGTAAAGTCACCAATGATTTGCGGAAAATGATATTGCCGGACAGATTGCCTGCTAAGCCCTTTAAAGCAGGAATGGTGCGAAATCCTGACAGGAACAATGCAGGGTAAATGCCGCTCAATACGCCGGCGAGCACAGAGAATAGAGCAAGCGCCAGCAAGGTTTGCTTTACACCAAAACGCCACAATGTTAGTTCTTTGCCTGTTAATTCTTTAAAAGCAGGAAATGCAAGGTTAATGAGGGCTACAGCTACTAAAGCAGCAATAAATGTAATTAAAACCGACTCAGAAAGAAACATAAAAACCAGTTGCCTTCTTCCCGAACCGGTTACCTTTCTTACACCTACTTCCTTTATTCTTAAAGACGAACGGGCAGTTGAAAGATTGATGTAATTGATGGAGGCGATGACAAGTATCAATGCAGCTACAATTGAAAAGATATAGATGTAGCTGATGTTGCCATTGGGTGCCATCTCATATTCAAGATTTGAGTGAAGGTGGATGGAAGTCAGCGGCTGCAGTTCCATCTTATAATGCAGTTCGCCCATTTCCTTTTTAAGATATTTATTATAAAATGCGGGGAACCTGGCTTCGAGCTTTTTATAATCAGCGCCTTTTTTCAATAGCACATAAGTATATAAATTAGAGTTCTGCCAAGCCTCTGTATAGTTATCGGGCAAAGAGCGAAGGGCGCTGAATGTAAAATGAGAGTTGGCAGGCACATCGTCTATAATCCCCGTTACCTGGTTGCCAAAGTTGTTTTCGAAGGTTACTGTTTTGTTTAACGCCGTCTCTGCATTACCAAAAAGCTTTGTTGCAAGGGTTTTGGTTAATACAATAGACTCCGGTTTAGATAGTGCTGTTGCTGCATCGCCATATAGAAAGTGGTAGCTAAATACTTTGAAAACACTGTTGTCAGTAAAAAAAATATCATTGGTCTGCAAATGCTTTTCACCAAAATTCATCATACCTCCGCCTTCTGTATTTAGCCGGACAGTTTGCTCTATTTCAGGATAATCGTTTTTTAAAGCTGCTGCAAAAGGGGCAGAAGTTACGGCTAAATTAAAGCTGCCACCATCCCACGTACCATGTTGTACCACACGATAAATGTTATCGGCATTGGCATTGTAACGGTCATAACTTAGTTCGTCAGCAACATACAGGGCAATCATCCAGAAAGCTGCCAGACCTACGGCGAGACCTGCGATGTTGATAAACGAAAACATTTTATGTTTCAGCAAATTTCTCCAGGCAATCTTGAAATAGTTTGTAAGCATGTTTTCACTTTTTTGGTACTCAAACAGTACACTTGGTCTATAATGTGAATAGTGAACCGAACAACGTGCCTAAATCTTAAAGCATTCATTTTCAACCCTTCAGATTACTCTTTGCCCAAACTATGCGGTCGTAAATGATACAGGATGTGTACGGTTTTGATACAGAAAAATATAAGGTGGAATTTCTGATGTATGATTTATTGATGTATGATTTATTTTCGTTTCACAATTCTTATTAAGCGCTTAATGATTGTAAATTTGAATTGTATTTTTTAAAACTGAAATTATGGAAAGGATAGTTATTGAAGTGGCAGATGCTACTGCAAAGAAATGGAGAAATGTATCCCCTGAAATTAAAAGCCAGCTTGAAAAAAGTTTTGAAGAACAAATAGATCATTTTTCTCAAAAAGTAAAAGAAGTTCAATTTGAAAATCTGCTGAAACAAGCGAGAGAAGAAGCTGCTAATAACGGACTTACAGAAGAAATACTTCAAAACTTGCTGAATGAACAGTGAACTTTTCGTTATAGATACCAATACACTTATCAGTGCCTTTCTATTTGAATACTCCACTACAAAACTCGCTTATGACAAAGCCAAACGTTTAGGTAAACTATCGGCGAGCGTTGAAACGTATAATGAATTTTGTGAAGTATTTGTTCGCCCAAAATTTGATAAATACATCTCTTTAGAAACCAGGCTATCAATTATAAATGAGATTAAAGGACTTTTAGTGTTTAGTGAAATATTTGAGTCTATTACAGATTGCCGTGACCCTAAAGACAATAAATTTCTTGAATTAGCTATTTCTGCAAATGCTTCCTGTATTATTACCGGCGATAAAGACCTGCTTGTTCTGCATCCTTTTCGTAACATTCCTATTTTAAATGCAGTTGATTTTATCAACGGTTTTATGTAGGAACAGGCCACGGCCGGTTCCTACAATCCTCATTCCGTTCTCAAACTTTTTACGGGGTTTGCTATCGCCGCTTTTATAGCCTGGAAGCTGACTGTTACTGCTGCAATTAATACAGCCGCAAATCCTGCTGATAAGAATATCCAGCCGCTTATATTAATTTTATATATAAAATTTTGCAACCATTTATTCATAAGCCAGTAAGCAATTGGCGAGGCTATCACAACTGCAATAAGTACAAGCGCCACAAAATCTTTTGAAAGCATGGTTGTTATTTGAGTAACGGTAGCACCCATTACTTTTCGTATGCCAATTTCTTTTCTTCTTTGTTCGGCAACAAATGCTGCAAGACCAAATAATCCTAAGGCAGAAATGATGATGGAAATGCAGCTGAAAAGCAATACAAGTTTTGAGATTTTCAAATCATCTTTGTACAAATTATCAAATGACTGGTTCATGAACTGGTACTCAAACGGCGCATCAGGAATTAATTTTTTCCATGTTGCAGCAATGGCATCCATTGCTTTGAGAATATTGCCGGGTGTAATTTTTACGAAGAATTCAAGTTTCAACTCATCGTCATTATCGCATATTACCAATGGGGCGATTTTGTTATATAACGAACTGAAATTATAATCTTTTATAACCCCTATTATTTGCCCCGTGTCTCCCCCACTTCTTGCAAAGACTTGCCCGATAACAGGTTGCCTTATTCCCAATTCTTTTACCGCAGTTTCATTCAGTATATAATTTCTTTTATCAGACCTATCGTTACGAAACCATCTCCCCTCTTTTAACTGTAAATTGAATATATTTTTTGTTTCGGGTTCAACTGTCATATACGAAACAGAGGCTTTGGAACTTGTGTCCATTCCGTTCCAATACCAGTTCTGCACACCATTTGAATTCATTGAGCCTTCTACAGAATTGCTTGCCAGCGCAATGCTTTGTACGGAACTGTTACTTTGCAAATCATTTTTAAAAGTTTGAGAAAACAGGTTTATTTTATGCTGGTCGTAATCCATTTTTTGCAACATCTGGAAAGGCAATTTAAACGACATCACCTGTAACCGGTTGTATTGTGCAGATGAAGTTTGCGCCAGCCGCATTTGCCGGAAGATAACAATTGTGCCGATGATGAAAACCACGCCTATCACAAACTGAAACACTACCAATCCTTTACGAAGCAATACATTCTTAAATTTTAAAATAGTATAGCCATGCAAATAATTCAGCGGTTTGAAAAACGACATAGTTAATGCAGGAAAAACGCCCGTCAGTAATGTGCTGAAAAATAATGTACCACACAAAACACTCCATAAAATTGCAGAGCTAACCGGTAACTGAAAATTCGTTTCTGTAAGCTTGTTAAATAACGGCAGCGTAAGCCACATAATAATGAATGAAATGGACAAAGCAATCAGGCATAATAAAAACGACTCAGTTAAAAACTGGAGAAATAATTGTATGCGGCTTCCGCCGATAATTTTTCGAATGCTTATTTCTTTGGTGCGGGCATTGGCTTTTGCAATGGTAAGATTTACATAATTGATGCTTGCGGTTATTAAAAGTAATATTGCCAGTACGCTGAACACAAATACGGCTGTATGGCTGCCGCGACGAAATGCAGGGTCGAATGATTTAGTATCAAAATGCAATTCATGCAAAGGCTGTACTGCTAATGAAAAATCTGTTCTTGCTGATATTTGCTGCGAAAGCGCCGTCGCCTCTTTGGTGAATGAAGCAAGATTCGTATTTGGATAAACTTTTACGAAGGTTCGATAGCTCAGGTTGCCCCAGTTATTATTATCTCCTTTCCGGTAAGCAAGCCGTGCAGCCATTGGCACAAGCATATCGAATTGTAAACTTGAATTGATAGCGTTGTCTTTTACAATCGCTCTTACCTGATACAAAGTGGTATCTATCTTTACAATTTGACCGATAGGATTTTTATTTCCAAAAAGTTGTTTTGCTTTTGACTGGGTGAAGATGAGTGAAAAGGGATTGCGGTTAAATGAATTGATGTCGCCGTTTACTACACTGTAATTAAAAATTTTAAACCAATTGCTGTCAACAGCAATTCCTGTTTTTTCATTAAATAAACTTCCATCCACGTTCAATGTTCCCGGCCACCAGCCCATCCTTGCAGAGTATTCCACATCACTATTTCTTTTGAGCACGTCTGCAACAGGCAGAGAAGTTAAAGGGCTTGCTTCATTACCTGTATTAAATTTCATTCGAATCAAATAAATATCTTTTGCATCTTTATGATAGTCGTCAAAGTTCAGTTCATTCTGAACCCACAGTGCAATAAAAATAAATGCAACTAATGCTACAGAAAGCCCAAACAAATTAATCAGTGTTATAGTTTTATTGCGGGTAATATTTCGCCAACCAATTTTGAAATAGTTTTTAAACATAAGATGAAATTTCTATCGTATGATTTATTGATGTCTGATTTTGCAACTCATTATTCACCACTCACCATTCACAATCCTCATTCTGTTCTCAAACTCTTCACAGGGTTTGCGATTGCCGCTTTTATCGCCTGGAAACTGATTGTAGCAAGAGCAATAATGATTGCAGCAAGTCCGCCTGCAGCAAACAACCACCAACTGATGCTGATGCGGTAAACATAATCCTGCAACCATTTATTCATGAAATACCATGCAAGAGGTGTGGCAATTAAAAATGCAATTGCAATGAGTATGATAAACTCTTTTGAAAACAAATAAACGATATTGCCTGCGGTAGCGCCAAGCACTTTACGAATGCCAACTTCTTTTATTCGTTGCACTGCCATGAATGAAGCTAAACCATACAATCCAAGACAGCTAAGGAATATAGCGATAGCTGCAAAAATTTTATACAACTGTGCTAACTGATTTTCCTGCTTGTAAAAGCTTTCTACTTTATCATCCAGAAACCTGTATTCATAAACAAAATCAGGAAATGTTTGCTCAAATGTTTCTTTAACAGATTGCAGTGTAGAAGCAATGTTTGTCGTGGCAAGTTTTATTCCTGCCTGGCTGTACATGGTGACGTTTGTGGTAATCAGCAATGGTGCAAGATCATTGCGAAAGGACCTGTTGTTGAAATCCTTCAGAACGCCAACAACAGGGCATGTTATCCGGTTGCCCCATATACTTATTTCTTTGTTCAGTATGTCTTCCGGTTTTTTAAGTCCTAAACTTTTCACGAGTGATTCATTCACTAAAAATTCTCTTGTCATTGAATTAGGCTGCAAATTTCTTCCGGCTACCAGTTGTAGTTTATAAGCGGGCACATATCCGGTATCGGCGAATTTTGTTATGGCTTTAAAATCTGCTTCTTTTATTGCATGGTTAAATTTCAATGTGCTCCACGTATCACTACCATCTTCAACCGGGGTGTTAGAACTGTAGCTTACTGCCTGCACACCGTTTACCTGCAATAATTTGTTCTGTAAATAATCCAGCCTGCTGATGCGAAGACTATCTACACGGAAGGGAACATTTACAATGGCATCTTTATCGAAGCCCAACGGCTGATCTATAAAATAATCCATCTGCTTTACAATGATGAGTGTCCCAATGATGAGTGCCTGTGCAATGATGAATTGAAACACGACTAACCCTCTTCTTAATGAAATTCCTTTTACAGTATTTGCTGTAAGCTTACTCTTTAAAGCATTAACAGGATTGAAGCGGGATAAAACAACAGAAGGATAAAAACCGGCAAGTGCGGTTACAACAATTGTTACGCTCAAAAGAAATAAAATAATTGCAGGGTTTTTTAGTATGTTGAATGAAAGCGAAAGTTCTAACAATTGATTTACATATGGCAATGCAAGCATTGTAATAACCGCTGCAAGCGCTACAGCAACCGTAACTATCAAAGATGTTTCAATGATGAACTGGATTTGCAATTGAGCTTTATTACTTCCCAAAACTTTTCTTACTCCAACTTCCTTTGCACGGTTAACAGCTTGTGCAGTAGAGAGGTTAATAAAGTTTACGCATGCAATTAGCAGGATAAATGCTGCAATCAGCCACAATACATTGAGCAGTTGATGACTGATTGTTTTGTTGCTGTAATTACCTGTTTGTGCATCATAATGCACCGCGGTTAATGGTTGAATAATATGACTATCCTTGTTTTCAGGCGATTGAACCTTTGTTGAATACGCCCTTAACTGCTGATTAAAATAATCTACAGAAATATTTGGCGGTAACAAAATATAGCAACCAAAATCAGCATTCGTTCTGTCTTGCCAATCGGTAATTTTTGCCATATACCCGGCATCTCCGGTTTTAAAAGACACAACCAATTTTAGCTGAAAGTCTGTATTTGCCGGTATGGGCGCAAGGATACCCGTAACTTTTAATACATCGGTGCTATGCCCGAATATATAGCCGCCTGCCTGTAGTTTTATGGTTTTGCCTAATGCTGTTTTCCAGTCGCCAAAATATTTTTCTGCCATCTCTTTTGTAAGCAACACATTGTTCGGGTCTTTTAATGATTTATATGAGCCTGCAAGCAGAGGGTAATCAAACATTGTAAAGAATGAAGGCGCTGTAAAAAATACACCTTTGTCTTCTTTAAATTGCTTTATCGTTGTCCCGTTATCGTCAGTTATCAGCAACTTATCATCGTGGCTTGCAAAAATTGGAGCTACCTGTTCTATTTGAGGAAAAGCCGTTTTCAATGCTGCAGGCATGGGAAACGGAACGTCTTTTCCATAAGCAATGGTTGCTGCATCTGCATGATGATATTCGGTTAACACACGATAGACGCGATCTTTCTTTGCATGAAAATTATCGAAGCTTGTTTGAAATTGTATAATGATAAAGATCATCATACAAACAGCAATACCAACAGTCAGCCCGGCGATGTTGATAATAGTGTAATTCCTGTTACGGATCAGACTTCTGAACGCGGTTTTGAAATAGTTTTCGAACATAATGTAAGTTGTACTTATAAGTTTTTTGTTATCAGCTTTGGTATTTCATAGCATCTTCGTTGTGTCACTCACTTGTACTTTTCTGAACATTGAGCATCTTTTTTTACCACGAAGGTTTCTTGCCACGAAGGCTCAAAGACACGAAGGAGAAAAAGAGATTTAAAAAACTTTGAGTCTTGGTGTCTTCGTGGCAAAATCGCTGCATAAAGCTTCATCGGTACAAGAGTGCGACGCAACGGAAGCCTAATTCTTATTCTACCGCTTGGCCCCTCTTCATTTTCACATTAGCACATCAGCACATTAGCAAATCAGCACATTAACTCACTCCGTTCTCAAACTTTTCACCGGGTTGGCTATGGCTGCTTTTATCGCCTGGAAGCTGACTGTCAGCACAGCAATCAGTAATGCGGCTACGCCTGCCAGTACAAACACCCACCAGCTTATATTTATTCTGTAAGCAAAATCCTGCAGCCATTTGTACATGGCCCAGTATGATAATGGAAATGCAACGATGCAGGCGATGAAAACAAGTTTTATAAAGTCTTTTGAAAGCATATTCGTTACCTGCGTTACACTTGCGCCAAGTACTTTACGGATGCCTATTTCTTTGGTTCTTTGTTCTGCAGTGTATGTTGCCAGGCCAAAGAGTCCGAGGCAGGCGACAAGTATGGTTAATACCGCGAAGATGTTGAGGATGCGTCCTGTTTTTTCTTCTGCCGAATAAGTCTTGTTATATAGCTCATCCATGAAAGTATACGTAAAGGGCTCTTCGGTACTGAACTTGTCCCATTGTTGTTTCATTGACGACAAAAGACCTGCGATGTCTGCAGTTTTTATTTTTACGATCAAACCCCATTCAGGATTTAGCACCATCAGCAAAGGTGTAACAGGTTCGTGCAGCGATTTGAAGTTGAAATCTTTTACCACGCCGATTACAGTATACGCCACATCTCTTCCTCTGTCGCTGTTTTGCCTTATTATTCTTTGCCCCACGGCATTGCCTGCCCAGCCAAATGCTTTGGCAGCCGTTTCGTTAATGACCATGGCGGTAGAGTCTGTTGTATATTCTTTCGAGAAATTTCTTCCTGCCGCCATTTGCATTCCCAGCGTGGGTATGTATTGCTCATCTACATGATACTCCAGCGTTTTCATGATCTGGTTGTCTTTACCTTCAGGATAAGCCAGCGCATTGTTATTGTTGGTTGGCCCGGCGGGTTTATAAGAGGAAATAGTTGCGTTTACAACCCGTGGATCTTTTAATAGCTGCTCTTTAAAAAAGGCTTCGTTTTTTCCTAATGCATAAGAGTTGGGCAGCACCAGAAGCTGCTCTTTATCGTAGCCTAATTTTTTATTCTGGATAAATTTCATTTGCTCATACACAACGATGGTGCTTACGATCAGGCTAACCGAGATGAAGAATTGAAATACAACCAGGCCGCTGCGCAGGCTAAAGCTTTTGGCGCCTCCGCCAATCCTGCCTTTTAATACAGCAATCGGTTTAAATGAAGAAAGATAAAAGGCAGGGTAAATACCTGCTAAAATGCCGACCAACAAGCCAAGTAACACAAAGACTGCGAATGGCCTGATGTCATTTCCCAGGGTTAAATTTTTTCCTGACAAATCATTAAAAACAGGCAACGCAAGCTGCACCAAAACAAATGATACCAGTAACGCAAAAAAGGTCAAGAGAACTGACTCGAGTAAAAACTGTTTTATCAAATCAAATTTACCCGAACCGATCACTTTACGAACACCCACTTCCTTCGCCCTTTTTGAAGCGCTTGCTGTAGAGAGGTTGATGAAATTAATGCAGGCTATCAGCAGCATAAAGATGGCGATGGCGCCAAAGATGTACACATATTTTATGTCGCCGCCCGCCTCCAGTTCTGAGTTGGTATTTGAATGCAGGTGAATACTTGTTAATGGCTGCAGGGCAAAGCCAAGCTGGTTACCCTTGGTGCGAAACTGAGAAAGGCTCATTCCCATTTCGCTTAGTATTTGAGGCCCCATGTACTTCTCTACCATGCCAGGCAATTTTGCTTCTAATTTTTTATAGTCATAGCCGTCTTTCAATAATAAATAGGTGAAAAAATTAGATTGCATCCAGCTATTTACTTTTGCTTCGGCCCAGCCCGTCATCGAGCCGAACATATCAAAATGAAAATGAGAATTGGCGGGTATTTTATCAATTACACCTGTTACCGTATATAATTCGTTGCTGGTATTAAAATTCAGCGTTTTACCTATTGGTTCTTCGTTGCCAAAATATTTAACTGCTACATCACGGGTAATAACAACAGTGTGTGGCTGAAGCAATGCTGTTCTTGAATCTCCCTTTATAAAAGGAATTGTAAACACCTGAAAAAAATTGGGATCAACCAAAACAAATGCATCGTCTTTGAAAGTTTTTTCTTTGTAGGTAACTTTTGAAGCTCCATATTGCCGAAGCCTTGTAGCTTCTTCAACTTCAGGGTAATCATTCCTGCATGCCTGTGCAAGGGGAGGCATTACATTCGACTCGTTTATCTTGCCTCCGTTGATACTTGCCTGAAAAACCACACGCACGATCCTGTCAGCCTTTTCATTGAAACGGTCGTAGCTGAGTTCATCCTGCACAAACAGCATGATGATAAAACAAACCGAAATACCAATAGACAGCCCAAGAATGTTGATGGAAGTAAAACTTTTGTTTCTCCAAAGATTTCGTAGGGCAACCTTTACATAATTTTTAAACATGATTTCAGTTATAAGTTGTGAGTAGTATATTATAAGTTTTTGTTGCAGGCTTTTAGTTCATGGCTGTGCATTGTTGTGTCACTCACTTGTACTTTTAGTTCAGCCAGCAGCTTTTTTTCTGCCATTATACCAGCCTTCAGACAAAGGACAACAGTTGTGCCGTGAGGCTAACGGGTTAGTCTTTAACCTTTTATGTTTATGCCGCGAATTTCAACTGTACGAAAACGAACAGTTATTGTTCGGTTTTAAAAGCAAACAATAATCGGGGAATCAAAAAGGTAAAAGGTATAAAGTGGAAGCGTGCTGTTCTATACATAGTATTATTTGATCAGGTAAGTATTATAATTTTATGAGCAGCGCTTTTTAGAGGAATAATATAAAGAAGAACAAAAATAGTTGACACTATTTTATTTTTTTCTAAAAAACAAGAGTCCCGGTTTTATGGGACTCTTGTTTTACACTAAGCATAATTGGTGTGTGATTGTCTTCCAGGTATTCTTTTTATTTATGCAAAATTATAAGAGAAGTATTGCCGGTGTTGTTTTCCGAATTGATCCTGACATTATAGAGACCGGAAGGCAAGGAGCTGATATCAACAGCAGAATTTGCAGTTATCAATTTTACAGATTTCATCATTTTTCCATCTGCTGCAAATATCCTGATGGTAGGTTGCTGCAAATTGGTTTTTACTGTAAAATATTTATCTGCAGGATTTGGATAAATTGTAATGATCTGTTTATTACTCTTAAAATTCACCGACCTTATGTCGCTGTAAGAGTACGTTCCATCGGCCTGGATAATCTTGAGCCTGTAAAAATTAATACCGATAACCGGCGACAGATGTTTGAACGAGTAAAATCTGCCCGCCGGATCATTTGAAGGAATTACAGAACCTGCTTTTGTAAACAGTGTTCCGTCGTAGCTGTATTCCACAACAAACTCTTTTAGGTTCTCTTCAAAGGTTGTTCTCCAAGAAACATTTACAAATGTATTTTCTGCAGCAGCCGAGAAAGTTAATAAGCTTAATGGCAATGCATTACCTGTTCTGAAAGTATCAGAAGCATT
>CAXUMK010000068.1:0-23125 GCA_964251885.1 uncultured Segetibacter sp.
TACTTATAATGGATATATGATTGGAAAAGATGTGTCCACACGGTAGGTACAAGTGAGTGACACAACCGAAGTTCCACAAAGAATTTCTGCTGGCTTCCCAAAAAAGAAAAACGACAATTTGTAATGCACCCATCTCACTTCTTACTATTAGTTATAAATCTTTTTGCTTATTTTGCCTGATACTTTTATAAACTAATACTCTTCTATATGATAAGATTACAGGTTATCGGCAATCTTGGAAAAGATTGCGTTGTAAATAATGTGAACGGTAAAAATGTTATCAACTTTAGTGTTGCCCATACCGAAAAAATTAAAGATGCCCAGGGCACACAAAAAGATAAAACGATTTGGGTAGAATGTGCTTACTGGACCGACCGCACGGCTGTTGCTCCTTACCTTAAAAAAGGAACCTTAGTATATGCTGAAGGTCAGCCCGATATTCGCACATATACAACTAAAGATGGGCAGCAGGGAACTTCTTTAAGCCTGCGTATCAGCAGCGTGCAGTTGCTGGGTGGGCGTGCAGATAACCAGGGCGGAGATTCAGGTAGTGCCGGTTCAACTTATCAAAATCAGCCCCAATCGTATAATCAGCCGCAATCGTATAACCAGCAGCCATCTTACAACACGCCTCCTTCGCAGTCAGGAGTAGCGGCAAGCGAAATAACCGAACCAATGGATGATCTTCCTTTTTAGCAAAGAAGTAAAATATACCTATTTTAACAGGGGATGGAACTTTATTGAGCTATCCTCTTTTAATTTGCACTACGTTTAATAGTCATTCATGAAAAAAATTCTTTTGTTTTCTGGTTTTTTATTGGGTTTAATTTCTGCAGGTTTTGCTCAGAGGATTACAGATTTTGTAAACCCTTTTATAGGAACAGGGGGCCACGGACACACTTATCCGGGTGCAACTTTGCCTTTCGGTATGGTACAGGTTGGTCCCGACAACGGAACCGAAGGATGGGACTGGAGCAGTGGCTACCATTATTCTGATACTGTAATCGCCGGTTTTAGTCATACCCATTTAAGTGGAACAGGAGTGGGCGATTTGTGCGATATATCTGTTATTCCTATGGTGGGTACGCCGGATACAGGAAAAGTATTCAGCAGCTTTTCGCATAAGGAAGAAAGAGCAAGCCCCGGGTTCTATGGAGTAAGGCTTCGTGATTTTAAAATCTATGCAGAAATGACTGCATCACTTCGTTGCGCCATGCACAGGTACGCTTTTCCGGCAAGCAAAAACGCTTTTATAAGATTTGATTTAGGATTTGCGATCAACACCGACAGAACCACCGAAAGCTACTGGAGAAAAGTGGATGACACTACTTTTGTAGGATATCGTTTCTCTACGGGCTGGGCAAGAATTCAAAAAGTTTATTTTGCTGTAAGGTTAAACAAGCCTGTAAAAAGCACAACTGTTTTTGTAGATAAGAAAAAAGAGAGCCAGACAGAGTACACAGGTAAAGACATTCTTGCCTACCTGAATTTTGATACTGAGTCAGGTGAAGCAATCACAATGAAAGTGGGTATCAGCTTCGCTGATGTGCAAGGTGCAGTAGAAAGCCTGAATGAAATACAAACCTGGGATTTTACCCTGGTAAAAAGAAGCGCATCTGATTTATGGGAAAGGGAATTAAGAAAAGTGCAGATTTATTCTCAGGATAAAAGGTTAAAACAAATTTTTTACACCGCTCTCTATCACACCTATCTCGCTCCCACCATCTTCAGCGACCGTTTTGGAAACTATAAAGGTGTAAAAGGTGAAGTATATAATGGTGAAATGATCTTAACAACCAGCTCGATCTGGGATACGTTCCGTGCTGAAAATCCATTGCTTACCATTACGCAGACAGAACTCGTTCCTTCGCTTGTCAACAGCTATCTTACCTTCTACGACCAGTATGGCTATTTGCCGGTGTGGGATCTTCACTTTAATGAAACCAATACCATGACCGGCTATCATGCCGTTCCTGTAATAGCCGATGCAATTATAAAGAACATCCGTGGCTTTGATTATGAAAGGGCATACAAGGCAATGAGAAGAAGCGCCATGCAAAACATACGGGGTTCAGAAGCCTACCGCAACTTTGGCTATGTTCCTGCCGACAAAATGGGAGAAAGCGTTACTATTACCGAAGAATATTCTTTTGATGACTGGGCTCTTTTACAGGTAGCGAAGAAACTAAAGAAGTATGAAGACACTGCCGCTCTTACAAAAAGAGCCAGGTACTGGAAAAATGTTTTTGATGAAAGTTCGGGTTTTTTCAGGGCAAAAAATACAAACGGCAAATGGGTTACGCCATTCGACCCTTTTGCAGGTGGCGGCGGTTATACCGAAGGAAACGCATGGCAGCACAGCTTTTTTGTTCCGCAGGATATTGCCGGTCTTAGAAAAACCTACACCAACCCCGATGGTCTCGAAAATAAACTGGATTCTTTATTCATTGTTTCAAGCGTGCAGTCGGGTAATACGCCTCCCGATGTTTCGGGTTTGATAGGTCAGTACGCACATGGAAATGAGCCTAGCCACCATATTGCATACTTATATGCCTATCTGCAAAAGCAATGGAAAACAGCAGAAAAGGTGAGGGAGATAATGGACAAGATGTATGACAACAAGCCTGATGGAATTTCAGGTAACGAAGACTGCGGACAAATGAGCGCCTGGTATATCTTTAGCGCCTTAGGGTTTTACCCGGTAAACCCGGTAAGCAGCGAATATGTTTTTGGCAGTCCGATAGTTGACCAGTTTATCCTGTTATTGCCTTCGGGAAGCACCTTTCGCACTACAGTCTTAAACAATAGTAAAGAAAACATGTACATTCAGTCCATTACGCTCAATGCAAAACCTTATACCAAAAGTTATATTACGCATCACGATATAATGGTTGGCGGAATTATGGAAATAAAAATGGGTCCAAAGCCTAACAAGCTATTCGGCACCGGGCCGCGAAATGTGCCTAAAAGTATGTCTGATGACGAATAAGCTGTACCAGGCTTGATTTTTAGAAGTGCTTTTTCACAGATATGCCACACCTTCAAGGTGTGGCATATCTGTACTACGCAATCGATAAAAAGTAAGTAGATTTTTTTGAGCCCTGCACAATTGCTACTATGAATCATCGTTGCGTCGCACTCTTCTACTTTTCATTCTTTACTCAACAAGCTAAGGAGCCACTACTTTATACCTTAACAACTATAATTCAGAAGTACTTACATCACTTTACCTGAAGTGTAAAAATCTTTTTAGTCCTTCTTCGGTTTTCTTTTTGAATCTTTGCTGCTTAAATACATCAAAAATGTCAGTAAAGAACAAAAAACAATTCGGTGTCTGGATGGACACTAATCATGCAATTGTTGTAGGCAGAGAAAAGGTTGACTCAGGAGACTTTGTTATAGTAGGCCATGCTAAAACCGAAGGCCGTGAAAGCAATTCAAATGAAAACGCAGCGAATAATGCAGAAAAGGGTGCGCTGCAAAAATTATTTAAAGAGATAACTTCTTTTATGCAGAATGTGGATGAAGTGCATGTAACCGGTACCGGTACTGCCCAGGAACAATTTATACATTATCTGGCTCAAACCCCCCAGTTTAAAAATACGGTTGCAAAAGAAAGCACTTCAAATAAAATGAGTGAAGAAAAATTGATTGAATATGTGTCTGCAAAATTCAACTAAGAAACTGTATTAATAATACCAGATTAGAAAAGCCGCTTTATTGTGTAAAGCGGCTTTTCATTTTTATTATGGAACTTCAGCGGCTTTTATTTCTTTGACTTTTTGTTTGAATACTTTTAATTCTTCCATATTGCTGCCAAAAAACAGATCCTCTGCTATTGCATTGGCTAAAGATGTATGAAAGCCTTCATTTACCAGGTACTCTAATTCTGCAAGGGCAGAAGCGGAATATGTAGCGGTATACAATGAAATATTACTTTCAACTTGTTTCTCAAGTTGCAAAATCAGCTTTTTTTGAGCGTTGTTTAGTTTTAAAAGCTTTCCCATCTTGAATCGTTTATTAAATCATTAAAATTACAAATTCTGCCTGATTTAATTATGCATCTTCTACCTTTCAAAAAAACGGCAACCATATACTTTTTGTTATTTATCTTTTTCAAAAAATAATACCTGTCTTTGCCTCTGTTAGAAAAAAAATTGTTATTTGAAACTACTTCTTCTATTTCGATAAAGTTTAAGTGACTTCCAGTATCGTAAGGCGAACTGATATGGTCTGAAATATGCTGGGCATCATGGGTAGTGAAAAATATTTCATATGAACGATTATCTACTTTGACATCTCTATTTTTAACTGCTATCATAAATTGCTGTTTGATAGTTCAATTTATTATAAAAATTCTTATCCCTTACATCTTTTCTGCCTCTAAGAGCTAATAACTTATCCTGAATGTATGCTTACAAAAAAAACAGACAAAAGAAACTCCCTTACTTTTACGAATGTCTTTTTTACAAAACCTTTTTTCTAAAGAAAAACCAGGAAAACTTCAAACCGGTCAACTATCACTTAAAGAGCGGCTTTCAGCGCTACAGAACCTGCCACGTTTTTTTAAACTGGTTTGGGAAACCAGCCGCTGGATGACTATTGTAAATGCGCTTTTGCGAATATTGAAATCTGCTATTCCGCTGGCTATTTTGTACATTGGTAAATTGATCATAGACCAGATCATCCTGTTAAGTCATAACAGGCCCGGTGTTTCTTCTCATCATTTATGGATGCTGGTGGCTGCAGAATTTGGCCTAGCCATTTTGTCGGATAGTTTAAGCAGAGCCATCACATTAATGGATAGTTTGCTGGGCGATTTGTTTTCAAATCATACTTCTGTAAAAATCATGAGCCATGCTGCTACCCTTGATTTGGATCAGTTTGAAAATTCGGCTTTTTATGACAAGCTTGAACGGGCAAGGCAGCAAACCGTTGGTCGTACCATATTGCTTTCGCAGGTATTGAGCCAGGTGCAGGACCTGATAACAATGGCCTTTCTTGCTGCCGGCATGCTGGCATTTAATCCGTGGCTCATGGTACTGTTGGTGATTGCCATTATACCTGCTTTCGTGGGAGAAGCTTATTTCAACGATAAAACATATGCGCTCAGCAGAAGGCAAACGCCTGAGAGAAGGGAACTCGATTATGTTAGATTTTTGGGGGCAAGTGATGAAACGGCCAAGGAAATAAAGATCTTCAATTTATCGGGGTTTATTATCAGTCGTTTTAAAGAACTGGCAGCCCAGTTTTATGTACAGAATAAGCTGCTGGCAATCAGGCGAACCGTTTGGGGAACGTTACTGGCAATGGTGGGAAGTGCAGGATATTATGGCGCTTATGTTTTTATCATCATTCAGGCGGTTAGCGGTAAAATATCTATTGGCTCACTCACTTTTCTTGCAGGCTCTTTCAGGCAACTGAGAAGTTTGCTTGAAGGTGTCTTAATTCGGTTTACAAGTGTATCGCAGGGTGCAGTTTACCTGCAGGATTTCTTTGAGTTCTTCGAGATACAACCCAAGATCATCTTGTCTGCTAACCCGCTTCCTTTTCCAAAGCCCGTGCAAAAGGGTTTTACATTTGAGAATGTCGGTTTTAAATATTCCAACTCAGACCGCTGGGCTAACCGCCATTTGAGCTTTACGCTTCATCGCTCAGAAAAGATCGCGCTGGTTGGTGAAAATGGCGCCGGTAAAACTACATTGGTAAAATTACTTGCACGTCTATATGACCCTACAGAAGGCCGCATTTTACTCGATGGAATTGACCTGCGGCAATATGACCTGGACGAATTGAGAATCCAGATAGGAGTCATTTTCCAGGACTATTTAAGGTATCAGATGACCGTGAGTCAGAATATTGCGGTCGGCAACATATCACAAGTGGCGAATGTTGAACTGATTAAAACCTCATCCGTTCAAAGCATGGCTGCCCCTTTGATTGAAAGATTGCCAAACAAATATGAGCAGATGCTGGGCAGGCGTTTCAATAACGGCGTTGACTTGTCGGGTGGCGAGTGGCAGAAGATTGCTTTGGCAAGAGCCTATATGAAAGATGCTCAATTGCTGATACTCGACGAACCTACAGCAGCTTTAGACGCAAGAGCGGAATATGAAGTTTTTCAACGCTTCGCTGAATTAACCAAAGGCAAATCGGCGGTATTGATATCGCATCGCTTTTCAACAGTTCGCATGGCCGACAGAATACTGGTTCTCGACAAAGGTCAGTTGATCGAGATGGGCAGCCACGAAGAATTGTTAGAGAAGGAGGGTAGGTATGCAGAGTTGTTTCGGTTGCAGGCGATGGGGTATAAGTAGGGGAAAGTTAGTAAGTCAATAGTCAATAGTCATTAAGTCAATGGTCAATAAGTCAATGGTCAATAAGTCAATGGTCAATAAGTCAATAGTTAGTAAGTCAAAGGCAGTAGGGCATTAGGTATGAGGAAAAAAAGAATGACGTAGCTGAATTGATTAGTATACCTGGAAAGTAAAACATCTAAGAAGTATATCTGCGTAAGGGATAAAAAAGTGAGTAGATTTTTTTGAACCGGGCTGAATTAATACTATGAGTCATCGTTGCGTCGCACTCTTATACTTTTCATTCATTATTCGACAAAGCCAGGAAGTCACTCATATTCCTTGACAACTATACATTAAAAAAGGTGTTTTATCGCAGCAACTGACAGGTAAATTTTTGGGGCAACTATCTTCGTCAAGTATATTGTATGCTTTGTCAAGCTTTTTGAAGCAGTGACGTAATTGAAAATAAGTAATTGTAATCATTTTGTTATTTAGTGGAAAATGGGGTACAAAGATTTGAAACGCAATTTGCTGCGGTAAATTGTATGACTTGTGAGTGATTGAGTTGTTTACTTCCCGCCTCATAAGTTTCCGGTTAACGGAACAAGCAGTGCATTGACGAATATGGAACAAAGCGTACAAGTGAGTGACACAACAATGCTTAATAGTAGTAATACAGACCGGCTCATAAAAACTCATTGCATATTTTATATAGCATTCAGTATAACATAAAAAGTAAATGATCATTTTGGCAGTTTAAAAACATTTATTATTTAACCAACTAACATCTATCGAAAAAAACTACAACACTTAAGTTCACGTTCAAATGTGCAGTTAAAAAGCCGAAGTCAATGTTTTTAGTCTCTTCACCGGCAAAACTGTATCTGTGTTTCTTTTCCAATTTTCATTTAAAATACCGTCTCCCTAACCTGCGGCTTATTTCTGGAATCTAAAACGCTGTACTGCATGGAGCAGTAGTAATGGAAAGTTTAGTTACTATTTCTGCCATTAAGTAGATAATTAAGCTTAAGCGGGAGCAGCTTTTAATTCTCCTGAGAATATTCTATCCAAAATTCTTTGTAAAGATATCTTGTACTGCATCGCCGATAATAGTTGCAATGAAATTGATAAATATGTCTAACGAGTTTTTGTGTAAAAGTATAATTGCCTGCCTTATATGTTTCTTCTCTGCTACAGCCAGTGCGCAGATAGTTCCATTGCAGATGGATAACACCGTTTCGGGGAGTTTGTCTCCGGCGGGTAAAACAGATACTTATAGCCTTACTACTACTGCCGACGGCCAGATAACTCTCACTTTTGCTTCTACCAATGGGCTTAATGCCACCGTTACTTTGCTTGATAAAGATACGGCTACCCAGTTGGGAAGTACAACTACCGCAGCAACCACAACGCTCTCAACAGATGGTTTGGCAGCAGGTACGTATTATGTAAGGGTAAACAGCTATTACGGAAATGAGACACCCACTTACACATTGTCATATCATCTTACCGAAGCTTCGGTTCCCAACGACCCGGAACCTGATGATGTAAGTACCCAGGCTTTAACGCTTTTACAAAACGGTACTGTTACCGGTCATATTGGTTATTACTACAATAATCAACGTGACCCGGCAGATTGGTATAAGGTTACCACCAATGCCGACGGATTGCTACAACTGAAACTCACTTCACAAAATGGGAATAATGTATCGGTTTATCTGTATGACAATGATGCATTTACACAATTAAATTCACTTACTACCGCAGGTACTGATTATGTAAGCCAGGACGGATTAGCCGCAGGTACTTATTATATCAGGATAAACAGCTATTATGGTAATCAGTTTGAACCCTATACTTTGACCGACAGCCTGTTTTCTCCTGCACAGCCAAATGACCAGGAACCAAATGATACCAAAGAACAGGCACTGACACTTGCCCTGAATGGTACATTAACAGGACATATTGGTTATTATTACAACAAACAACGCGATGGGGCAGACTGGTATAAAGTAACTACCAATGCCGATGGGTTGCTAAAGCTGAAACTCTCTTCACAAAACGGCAGTAACGTATCGGTTTATTTGTTTGATAATGATGGAGCGACACAGTTAAATACACTTACTACAGCAGGTACTGATTATGTAAGCACAGACGGATTAGCCGCAGGTACATATTATTTAAGGATAAACAGCTATTATGGTAATCAGTTTGAACCGTATATTATAACTGACAGCTTGTTTTCACCAGCCCAGGCAAATGATAACGAACCCAACGACACCAAGGAACAGGCATTAACTATACCCCAGAACAGTACGGTAACAGGCCACATTGGGTACTATTATAACAAACAGCGTGACCCTGCCGACTGGTATATGGTTAGCACGAATACTGACGGACTGCTGCAGTTAACGCTGACGTCTCATAACGGTTCTAATGTATCAGCTTATCTATATGATCAAGACGGAACAACACAATTGGGCACGGTTACTACAGCCGCAACTGCCAGTGTAAATACCGACGGGTTAACAGCAGGCACTTATTACATAAGAATAAACAGCTATTATGGAAACCAGTTTGAGCCTTACACGCTTACAAACACTACGTCTGCACCTGATCAGCCCGATGACCCTGAACCAAACGATACAAAAGAGCAGGCTGTTAAACTCAATTTGAACACGACAGTTACAGGGCACATCGGTTATTATTACAACGGTCAGCGGGATAATTACGACTGGTATAAAGTTACCACCAATGCTGATGGCATGCTGCAGCTAAAGCTTAGTTCAAATAATGGAAACAATGTATCGGTTTATTTATTTGATAATGATGGAACCACGCAATTAAATAACCTTACAACAGCAGGCACTTCATCTGTAAATACAGACGGATTAGCTGCGGGCACTTATTATCTGCGAATAAACAGCTATTACGGCAGCCAGTTTGAAGCGTATACTTTAACGGATAGTCTCTTTACTTACAATACAAATGATACTGAACCGAATAACAATCCTTACCAGGCTGTAGCTATCCCTGCCAATTCAACTGTTACAGGCCATGTCAATTTTTATTATAACAATACGAAAGATGGCGTTGACTGGTTTAAAATTAACTACAATGACAGTACAGGTAATCTGAAATTAAATGTAAACCTGTTACCTCATTTATCAGATAACAGTATTAAAAACATAACCGTACTGGTATATAAAGACACTTTGGCTTCTCCTATCTCCAACACAACCTTTGCAACAGCTTCAACAGAAATAGACCTTACCTCACTCACACAGGGAGTGTATTACATCAAAGTTCTGCCGTATTATGGATCCGAGTTTGAAGCTTATTCCATTACGCCTACTTTTTTAAGTAATGTAAGCATTGCGAATATTACCTTGTTGAAGGCTACCCGATCAGACAGTTGCAGCAGCAATAGACTCTCTTATATTCTTAGTGGAAGCTATGCTCCTCATACGCTTTTTACGGTAATACTTTTCCACAACAGCATCGCTTATGACAGCACGGTCATCAACAACGATACGGCTTCATTTTCTTCGTTGCCCGATGGTACTTACTATGCCAGTGTTCATGGTTATGGTGCAGCTCCTTCTGATTATAGAACAAGTGACACGACGCAATTCGCACCGATTTCTCCGGCACCTGTGCCTGCCGATATTCCTGTTATTACCAAGACAGGCCGTTTACTCCATGTTACGCAGCATGCTGCAAAGGAAACATTCCAATGGTATCTCAACGGTACGCTGATACCCGGCGCTGCCGATTCTACTTACCTGGCATCAGACAGCGGAAGCTATACAGCCCGCTTTGCCAATGCCTGCGGAAGCGGAGCTGTGTCCAATACTATTTATTTTTCCAAAGCTGCCCAGCCCCAGACGATCACTTTTAATGCAATAAGGGATACCTTATTCACACAAGGCGGGTATATAGTTTTAGGTGCTGCTGCAAGTTCTGGTTTGACAGTCGCTTACCGCATAGTAAGCGGTGCTGCGACAATCGGCGGCGATACAGTTTACATAACAGGGGCAGGAACAATCACAGTAGAAGCTTCCCAGCCGGGTGATGACAACTATGGCATTGCTCCGCCCGTTCAGCAAAGTTTTACTGTAGCAAAAGCTTCGCAAACAATCACTTTTACACCTGTTACTCCTAAGTTGTATGGTGATGCGGCTTTCGCTCTGCATGCAGCCAGTACTTCTGGTTTGCCGGTAAGTTTTTCTGTTGTTTCCGGTCCCGCTGCACTTATTGATTCTGTAGTAGCTATAACAGGTGCAGGGCTGATCACCATAAAAGCTTCACAGCCTGGCAACAGCAATTACAACCCGGCTCCTGATACATTAATTACTTTCTGTGCAGGCATACGCACGGTTGCAGACCTTACCGGCGATACATTGGTTTGCCCCACTACTTTTAAATACGCGGTCAAACCTGTTGACGGGGTGATTTATGAATGGCAGCTATCCGGCGGTGGCCTTCTTGCTGCTGCGGGAGACTCCGCATCTGTAACCTGGCAAACTCCGGGCACTTATACGCTTTCCGTAAAAGGTTACAGCAGTTGTGATTCTGTAAGAAGTGCGCCATCTGTATTAACCATAGTAGTAACCGGTGTGATTGCACCCGGCGCGGTAACGAATATGAATCCTGCTAATGGAGCCATTAATCAGCAATTGCCGTTAACGCTTTCATGGATACCCGGAGCAAACACCAATACGTATGACCTGTATGTATGGGACGCCGACTCTTTGCAGCCTGCTACACCTTATGCCGGTAATCTCAATGCAGTCAGCTTCACCCTGATTAATACCGGCTTTACATACAATCATACTTACAAATGGAGAGGGGTTTCCCGTAACCCATGCGCTCAAACAAGCGGCCCGGTTCAGCAATTCAGCCTTGTGCCGCTGCCCGATTTGATGGTATCAAATGTACAGGCTCCTTCTGCTGCATTTTCAGGCCAGTCCGTTTCTATATCCTGGAAAGTATCGAATAATGGCCCGGGAAGAACAACATTGAATCAAAAATGGACAGATGCTGTCTTCCTGTCTTTCGATTCGATGCCTAATTTTACTATTCCGCCTAATACAAATCCCGGCGCATGGAACCAACTAAACTTCCCTGTAAGACCTTTGCTCATTGGAGCTGTGCCTAATGTAAGCGCTCTTGACTCAGGCGGCAGCTATACCAATTCTTTAAATTTCACCCTTCCTGTAAATTATAACTGGCCGCTCTATGCGTATGTCATTACCAACTATTATCCAGATGGAAATGCACCTTTTGAAACAACAAGAGCAAATGATACAGCGAATGCGCCGGCACCAATCATTGTAACACTTTCTCCAACTCCTGATTTAAGAACAGACAGCGTTTTCATTACCAGCAGCGCCTTTTCGGGCAGTACTGTTAATGTGGGTTATAAAGTTAGAAACTACGGCGTTACCACACCTGCAGGTAATAACTGGGCTGATAAGATCTACTTGTCAAAAGATCCATTCTTCGATGTAAATACGGCCGTACTGTTAACATTGCCTAAAGCAAACGGAACATATTATTATAATGCGGCACAGGCAATTATTAGTGGCGGAGGTCAATTGCAGCAGGACAGTTCATACTCCCGTTCAGTTCCGGTAGTGATACCCAACTTTATTTTCGGCACTTATTTCATTTATGTGGTTACGGATGCGAACAACCAGGTGTATGAGGGATCTCTTGAAAACAATAATACCAACAGCAACCAGATACAAATATTTCTTACCCCGACTCCAAATCTTGCCGTTTCCACTTTATCTGCACCAACAAGTGCAAGCACAACGCAACCTTTCAGCATCAACTGGAAAATAAAGAATCTGGGTTATTACGATAATCTTCAAAAAAATCAGGGACACTACCTTGATACGTTATACCATTGTTCTACCTGTTATGTTCCTTATTGTTCTCCACCGCCTTCCAATTGCAATAACTGCGTTTATTATTGTCCTCCCCGGCAGCCAGGGTATTCGGTAAAAGACAGCCTAGGCTATGGTTCGAGTCATTGGACAGACAATGTGTATCTCAGTGCAGATTCGTCAGGACTCAATGTAGGCAATTCGGTTTTTATCGGTACAATGTCACACTCAAATCCCAACGAGACAGGGGTTAATTTTGATGATGCCACAAGCCTTCCCCATTTTCAATATAACGGTATACAATTCCAGGCAGGGCAGCCATACTTAGGGGTGTTCTTATTTAATGGTTCGGGTATACCAGACGGCGCAAATCCGAGGTCATACGATGTAAATACTTCTACTGCAATCAATACCGGCTCAGTATTTCCAGGCACAATAAACTTTAATGTGCCGGATAACCTGCAGCAGGGCAACTATTACGTATATGTGCTGGCAAATGCCGACAGTGGTGTATATGAATATCCTGCACAGCGCCAGATCCGCCGCAGCGACGCTATCTCGGTAACCCGTCCTGATGTAACGGTTCCGTCTGTATCGGTGCCTGCCAATGCTATATCGGGTCAAACGATCACTATCAGCTACAGTGTTCTCAACTCAGGTCCCGGAAGTGTCTTTAATCATACAAGAAGGGATTTTATTTATATGAGCACTTCCCCGGTTTTCGATGCCAGTGCACAGTTGATCTCTTCACCTTCATTTGTAGAAAATATGCCTATTAATGTACAGGTTAACCACCAGGTTTCTTATGCTATACCAATTAACATTTCAGGCACCCGTTATTTTTATGTGTATGCCAACAGAGACAGTTCTTTCAGGGAAACCAATCAAAAAAATAACCTCAGTCTCAATACTGCGGCCATGTCCATCACACTGGCGCAGACCTCGAACCTCATTGTTTCAAATATCGCTATGCCCGATACCGTGTTTTCAGTAACTGGTTTTCCTTTCAGCTATACTGTTCCAAACAATGGAGCCGGTGTTACTTCCGGTACATGGACAGACAGCATATTCGTATCGTGCAGTTCCTCATTTAACCCTGCTACAGTTTATGGCATTGCAGCCAGAACGCACAATGAAGTAATAACATCCGGAGGAAGCTATACGGATACTTTCAATTTACAAATTCCATTCACCTTTGACATAAATAATTGCTTTGGGCAAAATAATTCACCGGCCTATTTCTTTGTAAAAACAAATGCAAACAATGGTTTGTATGAGGGAAGTGGAGGAAATAACAACAATGTGCTTGGCACTGGTTTAAAGACAATCATTAATCCACTCGTAGATCATATTGTAACTTCTGTAACGGGCGCTGATAGTTCGAGTGTAGGTAGAAGTTACAGTGTAACGTGGTCAGTAAAAAACATAGGCTACAACCCGGGTAATGCATCTTATTCATCCTGGTATGATGCCGTGTATTTTTCTACAGATACTGTATTGAATGGTCATGCTGTTTTTGCAGGAAACTTTTACGAAAACACTCCATTAAATACCAATCAAAGCTATACGGTAACCAATAATGTTACGACTCCTAATCTTCCTGCAGGCGACTATCACATTTTTGTTAACACAAATTACAATAACGGTATTCATGCAGAACTCAATTTAAGCAACAACGTGAATATGTTGCGGAATGCATCTTTAAGCCCATCTGTGGTTCACGTGGTTGTTCCTCCGCTTCCTGACCTGGTTGATACTTTATACGCAGTTCAATCTTCCGTTGCTGTTGGTCAGCCGCTCACCATTCCTTACAAGGTTTCTAACAAAGGTGCAGGTGTTACATTTCCCGGCAACTGGAGCGACGATTTCTGGCTTTCCGGCGACTATATACCAGGCAATGCAGGTGATATTCATCTTGGCTCTTTCAATCATGCAGGAGCACTTCAGCCGGGCCAGTCTTATACAGATACTTTTACTGCTCCTATCAATATGACAGTTCCTTCCGGCAATTATATCCTGATTGTTACAACAAATACCAACGGGGGGGTATTTGAAACGGATGCATCGAATAATACTGCATTTGGGTATGTAAGTGTATTTACCCCGGCGCCAAGTGACCTCACTGTTGTAAATGTTCAGCACAGCGATACGGTCATCTTAGGATATGCTGATACCATTGCCTGGAACATTACCAACACATCTGCCAATGCTGCCAATGGTATAGAAACAGATGGTATTTACCTGTCAAAAAATAATACAATAGACTCTTCGGCTGTACTGCTGGGTACAAAGACAAATAACCTGAATATTCTTCCGTTAGCATCTGATACTTTAAACCTTGAACCTGTTTATCAGGGTGTGGCAGAAGGAAATTACAATGTGATAGTAAAAACAGATATCCTGAACAATATTGTCGAAAGCAACAAGGATAACAATGCCGGAACCTCTGCAAAACAGGTGTATGTGAAGGTGAAGGAACTGCCGCTGAGCGTAAAGACATTCGATGATTTGGTGACCAACCGTTATTACAAGCTGGTAATTCCCGACTCCCTAAGTGGTGCAACCATATTACTTACTCTTACAACAAATGACTCTTTAACAACCAATAACCAGTTATATGTAGGTCTCGGTTATGTGCCGTCTCCTGCTAATTTCGATTATGAGTATGGTTCGCCTAATGCTGGTAACCAGCAAATACTGATGTCATCGGTTACCAAAGGGGTCTACTATATTACGGTCAGATGTACCACACCTAATCCACCTACACAGCATATTTCATTGCTTGCTGTTAACCTGCCATTTGCCATTGTAAGTATAGATGCGAAGGAGGGTGGCAATACAGGCAATGTAACGGTTAAGATCACCGGTTCGTTATTCTCAAATAATATGCAGGCAACGCTGCATAATGCAGACTCCAATACGACAGTTACTGCGTCGGCTGTATATTTCATAAACAGCACTTCTGTATATGCTACGTTCAATCTTTCGGGAGTACCCTTTGGAAAGTATGACGTGACACTGATGAAACCTGATTCTTCTGTTACCACATTGTCAAAAGGCTTTTCTGCAGTGAATGCAAATAACGGCGGACTGATTACAGGAACCGGGGTGAATGAGGGACAAACAGGATCAGGAAATGAACCGGGCTGTGATCCGGGAGCAACCTCGGGATTAAATGCTCAGTTGCAAACACAGATAGTCATTCCTCCGAAAGTTTTAGCAGGATTTCCATTTACGATACAGATCAATTATTCGAACCCGACAAATGTGGATATATCGGCGCAGGTAAGAATACTGTATAGCAATGATGGATTGCCGATATCACTTACGAAAGATGGTTTAAATGACGGCAAAACATCTTTATACATCGAATTTACCGAACAGAACGGACCACCTAACATAATCAGGGCCGGAGGCTCAGGTTCTATAACGATATATGCAAAAGCGCCGGCAAATTATCCCGGACATAAACTGGCCAATTTTGAACTGAAGTGATAATGATACTGCATGCAGGATAAGATTGCCGTAAACGGGACAAGTAGGGGATTGCTGAATAATGAACAAAAGTACAAGTGTGCGACGCAACGATGTGAAATAGTAGTAATGCAGCCCGGCTCCAAAAAAATCACTGCACTACTTGTCCCGTTCATAGGGATTCTTATGCAGCGGGGAAGTATAAGACCGGGTTTGAAAGAAAATAATTATTAGAAATTTTTTGAAATAAAATGAGGAATATGTTATTAATACAAACGGGGGCAATGAAGAAGGCCGTAAGCATACTTATACTTCTGGCGATAGTTGCTGCCACTTCGTGTGATGTACTTGGTCAGAATATTAATACTCCCAACAATAATGGCCCACTGGGTACGCAGGTAAATACATTATCCGGAAATTTATTTGTGCCACGCACCGATATTTTTATCCCGGCAAGGGGAATAAACATGGATCTGACTTTTAATTATAACAGCTTTAATTACGACCAGAATAGAGGATACGGAAATGGATGGAATTTTAATTACGGCATGAGGTATTACATAGATACAACGGGCGCAATAACTATTTTTCGTGGCGACGGCCGTGAAGATATTTACAGCCCTGCTTCCGGAGGAACTTTTACAGCGCCACAAGGCATTTTTGATCTTTTAAGCCAGTATCAAACGGGTAAATATCTTTTGAAGACGAAGAGCGGAATGCAGTATTTCTTTGATAACAATACACATAAGCGGTTAACCAAAATATTGGAACCAAATGGTAACTATCTTAATTTAACCTACACAGATTCATTGGTTACCTCTATTACCAATGCTGCAGGTCAAACCATTACATTGGCTTATGCCGCGGGCTTTCTCACTTCAGTTACAGATGCCCTGGCTTCACCCGCAAGAACCTGGTCTTACAAATATGATGGTTATGGCAATCTAATTAATGTAACTGACCCTTTGGGAAACAGCATTAAATACAAATACTTGGTAAATGGGCCAATGTCGGAGACTACAGACAAAAACGGCAATTCAGCAAACATCATTTATTTGCCTGATTTTTCAGTGAGTGAATTAATTAGTTGCAACAGCCGCAAGAGTTTTTCGTATGACACTACAGCAAATGTTACAACTGTAACCGATTATGTGCCCACAGGCAGTAACCAGGTAACCACTTACAATTATAAAACATATAAAGACCTGGCATGGTTAACTCATATCAGCGGTAACTGTTGCGGGTATAATATGACTTTTGAGTTTGATAATTATGGCAACATGGTAAAATATACGGATGCTAAGGGAAACATTTACATATACACTTATGATAACAAAGGGAATTTATTAACTGTTACCGATCCTCTTAACCGTATAAGCACATACATTTATTCTGCTGATTATAACAAGGTTACAAGCTACACAGATCCTAATGGGAATATATATTCAATCAGTTACGACAGCAAAGGCAATGCTTTAAAATTTACAGAACCGGGAAATATCATTAGCACCGCTGTTTATTCAGCAACGGGAGATATGGTAAGCTGGACAGACGGGAAGGGCAACACTTACAATTATACTTATGATGCTTACGGAAATCTAACCCAATTAACTAGTCCTCTGAGCACTTCTTTAAAAACGGTATTTGATGAAAGAGGTAATTTGACTTCTTTTAGCGATCCTAAAGGAAATAGTTATACAGCCCAGCACGATTTGTTAAACAGGTTAACTGTACTCACTGATCCATTAAATCATTCACTTTCTGTAATGTATGATGCACAAGGTAATATCACTTCAATGATAAACGAAAATGGACAAAAAAATCAATTTAGTTATGACGCTTCGAACAGGGTTACGGGTATAAATGATGCAAAAGGCTTTTCTCATCAATACAGCTATGATGCAATGAATAATTTAGTTAACTATAAGGATCCTCTTGGTTATAACATTAATTATAAATACGATAATCAGAACCGCTTAACGGCGATTGTAGATCCGGGAGGCAATGTTTATGCTTTTAACTATGATGAAAATGGCAACAGGACGTCGATTAGTTATCCTAACGGTAATACTATAACCAATACATATAACCAAGTGAACCAGAGAACAGGCAGCAGCGATGCAAGTGGAACTCTTGGCTCAGTTACTTACGATAAAAATGATAATGTTAGCAGCTACACTAATGGAACAGGCGCTACTATATCAGCCTCCTACGATGGTTTAAACAGGCTGACACAGATAACTGATCCCCTTGGACATGTGATAAAATATTCGTACGACAACAATAATAAGCTTGTATCGGTTACAGACAGAAACAACAACACATCTTCTTATGTCTATGACGATTTAGACCGGCCAACTTCTTATACTGATAATAATAACAATGTTACAGCTTTTACTTACGATGCAGCAGGTAACGTACTAACGGTCAAAGATGCAAACAGCAATGTGACTGCCTATACATACGACGCGTTGAACCGGTTAAAAACCACCACTTATCCCGATGGTAAATTTTTGCAATTTGGATACGACAACCGTGGAAATATTCTTTCAAAACAGCTAACCGACGGCTCTGTTATCAGTTTTCAATATGATTTGCTTAACCAGCTTGTTGCTAAAAATCTGCCTGGTAATATTATTTATTCATACACTTACGATGCAAAAGGACGGTTAGAGACTGCTGCAAACAGCACCGGCACTGTTCGCTTCACCTATGATGCTCGTAACCGTATAATTTCCGAATCCTTTCTGGGGCACACTACTTCTTACACTTATGATATCAGTAAAAGAACTTCTGGTATTCTTTATCCCGACAGCACAAACGTTATCAGGAGTTATGATGTAAGAAACAGGCTTTCAGGCATTACAAGAAATAATACAAGTCTTGCTACTTTCCAATATAACAACGCAAACCAGATTGGGCAAGTAAGCTATGGCAACGGGGTTAGCACTAACTATACATACGATTTTGCAAATCGTCTCAATAACCTGTCAACTTCAACAGGCAGCATACAAAATCGAACCTTTACTTATAATAATGAAATAGATAAGACATCTGTTTCAAAGGCAAACCTTCTCCAGTCTTCGGAACAGTATATTTATGATGCCAACAATCGTTTAATCGGTTTTAAAAAAGGAGCTATAAGTGGCAATGTTATTTCTTCCCCCGACTTGCAAAACAGCTATACTTATGATGATGCCGGCAACAGAACCTCGGTTAATATAAATGGCGTAAACACTTCATACAGAGTTAATAACCTAAACCAATATACCAGTTTAGCCAACGGAAGCCAAACTGTTAATTTTACTTATGACGGTAATGGGAACCTCTCTTACGATGGCAGCTACTATAAAAAATATGATGCAGAGGGGAAATTAATTTCAGATTCAGCATCAGGCAGTAAATTAGAATATCAATACGATGCGTTGGGAAGAAGGGTTCAAAAATTAAGCAATGGTTCAGCAACTAATTATTATTATTCCGGCCTTTCGCAGCTTGAGCAAAGGGATGCAATCAATGATACGTTGCTAAACGAAGTAGTATATAGCGGCGCTTTTACCCCTTTGATGGGAGTAAACAAACATCAGCATTTTTATTATCATGAGAACGAATTAAACTCGGTTGAAGCCATTACAAATGAACAAGGCAACCTGTTAGAAAGGTATGAATATGATCCATACGGTAAAGCGTCTGTTTATGATTCTACGGGTAATGTGTTAACAGGGTCTAAAACAGGTAACCGTTTCGGCTTTACCGGCCAGGAATATGACAGCTCTACCAATACTTATCATTTTCATTTCCGGAATTATTCGCCTGCTACAGGCCGTTTTAACGAAAGAGATCCGATTGGTTATGGAGATGATGTTAACATCTATCAGTATGTACATGATAACCCTGCAAACCTGATAGACTTACTTGGTCTCGAACCATGTCCGCCCACAAATAATAATACCAACCCTAATCATGCAAATCCCACTTTCGAAACTCCCAATTCATCACCCGATTTTGGCAACCCTACAGGTGCGGTTGGAGAAGTAAGCAATGATGCAAGTACTGCCGTAACGTCTTTAAATTATTTAGGTCTAACCAAGTATTCGGGCATCCTTACCGGTACAGCATCTACATTAGGAAGTGCAGGATTGGGCGTCTTTGCTGCTGCCACATCTACGGCTGATTTAGCACTTACTTATAAAACCAATACTGCGGCTCAAAATACTGACCTCTCGACAGGTATTGTAATGAATCTCGATGGAGCCGCTATAGGAGTTGGAATTGCCTCAGGTGTAATTGAAGCGCCTGCGGCAGTGGGTGTAGGAGTAGGTCTGGCGACTTACGGTTTAGTAAATTCTGCCTCAAAAGTGCTTACCGGTAAATCTGCCCCTGAGCATCTTTATCCAATTTCAGACAAGATTGGTAACATAATTGGAAATGAACAGGCAACAAGTGATTACAATGCAATCGTTGGCTATCACATGATGAATGGTGATTTAGATAAATGGATTGCCGCGCAGCAAAAAATTGAACAAAGGCAAAGAGACAGAGACAATGGTATACTTCCCACACCTGTACCATCACCACCCTCCCCAAGTGTTCCTTGCCCCCCCAATGGCAATAATGGCGGCACCCAAAAAAGAAATCCTCCCGGCAATGGCAAACCAGGTCCTGGCGGTACGGGAAGTACAGAAGTAATCAACTCTCATGATCCCAACGAAATCATTGGGCCCACTGGCGTCGGCACTCCACAATGGGTTAGCGTAAATGACCGGTTACCCTATACTATTTTGTTTGAGAATAGTACCACTGCAAGTGCACCGGCTAAAGTTGTAAAGGTTACGTATCCAATAGATGCGAAGCAGGACATGAGTAGTTTCAGCCTCGGCAGTTTCGGGTTTAACAACCTTACATTTAGCATTCCTCCCAATACGCCGTCGTATTACCAAAGATTGAATGCAGTAGATTCTTTAGGTTTGTATGTAGATGTAACTGCCGGGCTGGATGTAACTAAAAACCAAATATTCTGGACGTTTCAATCTATAGATCCTGTTACCCAGCTTCCGCCGACTGATCCGTTAAAAGGTTTCCTCAAGCTTCGCGATACAAGTGATCTTACAGCCGGCCATGGCTTCGTAAACTTTACTATAAAACCTCTTTCTTCTGATAATACCGGCGATACCATTCACGCAACGGCATCTATTCTGTTTGACTTAAATGATACCGTACCTACCAATGTTGCTAAAAATACAATTGATGCGGTAGCGCCGGTAAGCCATATTAACAGCATTCCTGCTACCACCACAAGCAATACTGTTGCACTTTCATGGTCAGGCCAGGATGACGTACCGGGATCGGGTTTAAAGAGTTACACACTGTATCTTTCGGTCAACAATGGCAGCTATGGTATTTTGCAATCGGGTATTACGAGAACTGATACCACATTCACCGGTGCATTTAATAATACTTACAGCTTCTTTGTTCTTGCTACAGACAGCGCCGGCAATATGGAAGCGCTCAGACCCGGCTCTGAGGTAACTATCTTAATGTCTAACGGAACACTGCCAATAACCTGGTTGTTCTTCAATGCAAGTCTCAGCGGTAAAGACGGTTTACTGAAGTGGGCAACCGCTGCAGAGATCAATACAAAGGAATTTGAAATTGAAAGGTCGGTCGATGGACGAAACTTTACACAGATTGGTACAACAGCCGCTGCGGGCAGCAGCGCCTCTCAAAGCAATTATTCATACACCGACCTCAACGTAACGGCGCTTAATATTCCCGTGGTATACTACAGGCTGAAGCAGACAGATAAAGACGGCAAAAGTACATACAGTAACATTGCAGCATTACAGTTGCCAACTACTTCAGACGGCCCGATCGTAAGAGCTTATCCTAATCCGTTCAAACAATCGCTTACGCTGATGATCGCAAACGCAGCAACTGTAGGAAAAAATGATAAGGTAGAGGTGTATTCACTCGAAGGAAAGATGGTTTACCAGCGTAAGATCAGCAACAGAAGCATCAGTGCCGCTGTTACTCTCGACGATTTGCCCCAGCTTACACCGGGAATGTATATTTTGAGATTAGATTTGAATAACCAGAAATTCTCATTCAAGGTAATTAAACAATAATCCTTTTTTGTCTGACAGAACGGGGGTTCTTTCAACAGCCTGCAGATTAATTTTTGCAGGCTTTTTTTATTTCTACCCGGTTCAGATAATTGTTTTGCGTTCGAAAAATACAGTACAGAATGGTGTATCAAATTGTCTTTTTTTTGGAAGTCAGCAGCAATTCTTTGTGGAACTTCTGTTGTGTCACTCACTTGTACGATATCTTTTCATGGAGCTTTTGCCTTTGCGACTATAATATGCAACCCGTCAGTAGTTAGTATTGAGTAGTCAGTAGTCAGTAGTCAGTTGTCGGTATGTGTAAAGAATCAAACTGAAGTGTATTTTCAGATAGCTGCATTTGCCCTTATTTCTCAACATCGTGCCATCCGCCTCTTAATAATGGCTTTAAGAAACGTTAATGCACCCTTAACATGAGATGCAATTTTAGTCAGGTACTTTGCATATTCTTCGAACTTTAAAATCGAAATATGTTACAGCAATTCAGGTTGAGGCCATTGTATTTTATGCTCTCGTTTATTTTTCTTGGATGTATGCTGACTGTTTGCCTGAGTTTCCCAAAACTGTATTCTTTTCAGCTTTTAAATTCTTTTCACAACAAATGGATGGATGCATTTTTTGTAACCTGGACAAATGCAGGTGACGGATTTGTCAGCATTGCCGTTGTGTTGTTGCTGGCTATCTTTAAAAAGTGGAAAATAGCCATCACAGTACTGCTTGCTTATATCAGTTCCGGTTTGTTTGCACAACTGCTGAAGAACATTTTTACTGAGCCAAGGCCTGCATTTTATTTACAACATTCGCTTACGCCTTACACACACTTTATTAAAGGAGTGATATTATACACGGGCAATTCTTTTCCTTCGGGGCATACGGCATCGGCCTTTGCAATGGCTACTGTATTTTCACTCAGGTATTGCAGCAGGTTCATAAGCATAAGTGCGTTTTTACTGGCTGTACTGGCGGGCTACTCCCGTATTTACCTCGGAGAGCATTTTTTACAGGATGTTTTTGCCGGCGCTCTTACAGGCATTTTGTTTGGAATGATAAGTTACAGCATGGTGTACGAACAAAATGGCGCCGGTGTTTTAAAAAGAATCAGGCAGAAGTATTTCAACATTTTCAGACAACCCAATGATGGGGATGCATTGTACAATTGATACATGTGCACCTCACATTGCTGCGTCCCCGCTAAACGTTTCTATGGAAAAGTAGTTCTGTTTTAAGCCGGGTGAAATGTGAATGAATGTATTATGAGCCGGGCTTCATTGCTACTATGAAACATCGTTGCTGCCTGCCCCGCTTTTTTGGCGGGGTCGCACACTTCCTCTGAAGG
>CAXUMK010000069.1:0-21158 GCA_964251885.1 uncultured Segetibacter sp.
GCATTACTACTATTTTACATCGTTGCAATCATGGATTTGTAGTTTTCTTTTCTTCGGGTGGAAGGAAAGAAAAGGATCACACTTGTACTTTTTTTCATAATTCCACAATGCACAATCTTATCCACTGTGCAGTATAACTTAGTTAATGCTAATTTGGATGAATAGAAATAAAATGTACAAGAGTGCGACGCAACAAAAGCAACAAAAAAGTAATAAAGGCCGGCCCCAAAAAATAACCTTTTAAGTGTGAACGGTGTATGATTAACTAGGGCTCCTCACCTCTATTCTTCTGTTATCTTTTGCATATTGTAGCATATTGTAACTATGTTCTTCTGATAAGAGCAAGTAATAATGAGATAATAGCAAGTACCAGTAAAATGTGAATAATAGCTGACACACTGTAAACGAAAACGCCAAGCAGCCAACCAATAACTAAAATAACAGCGATAATATAAAGCAGACTTCTCATACAAAAAAGTTTAGTTAAAAAATTTAAAAAACCTTGCCATAAAGTTCTTCTTAAAAATAAGTTACACTTTTGCATATAAAGGGTTGAAATAAAACAAGATAGGCGAGTAAAAAAATCCCCACAAGAATCGGTTATTCTTATGTGGCACGAACTTGCTGAAAAGGTTATGCAATTAGCGAAATGAAATTCATAAAAAGATATATACACGTATTAAAAGGCGCCGGTGACGCTTTTATAACAGATAACTGCTTAAAGCTAAGCGCTGCTCTATCTTACTACACTATTTTTGCGATTGGTCCTTTGCTCATCATTATCATATCTCTCTCAACTATTTTCTTTGCACGGGCAGCCGTTCAGGGAAGAATAGTTGGGCAAATACAAGGTTTAATTGGAGGTGACGCAGCCAAACAGGTACAGGACATTATTATAAACAGCCAGCATTCAAACAAAGGTTTTATAGGTACCATCGTTGGTAGTGTAATACTTTTTATAGGCGCAACAGGTATTTTTACAGAGATACAGGACTCAATAAATTTTATATGGTCGTTGCGGGCTAAGCCTAAAAGAGGAATTGTGAAGTACTTTATTAACCGCCTGCTGTCATTTTCTTTAATTGTCAGCCTGGGGTTTTTACTGCTTGTTTCATTGGTTGCCAGTGCTCTTCTGGATTTACTTAGTGACAGGCTAACCCATTTTTTTCCGCATACAATGGTATATGTTTTTTATATCATCAACCTTGTTATTATATTCATTATTATCAGCCTGTTGTTTGCTATTATTTTCAAAGTGCTGCCCGATGGTAAGATAAAATGGAAAGACGCATTTGTAGGCTCTTCATTCACCGCCATTCTATTTATTTTAGGCAAAGCAGGCATCAGTTATTACCTGGGCAGAACTAATCTCGGGGTTACTTACGGCACTGCCGCTTCTGTTATTATCATTCTTACCTGGGTATATTATACTTCGATTATTTTATACTTTGGAGCGGAGTTTACAAAAGTGTATGCGCTGGAATACGGTGGTGGAATAGTTCCTGATGAAACGGCCGTTTTCATTATTAAAAGAGAGGCCAAAGAAATTGAGACTATCCCGGCAACCCTGGCGGGGAAAAATAATGAGGCTACTACGTCTTAATGCCCCAACCCCTAAAGGGGCTTTTGAAACTAAAACTTCGTTTCTTGCGGGGTACGAAGCAAGCTACCTGCACAACCAGGTTAATTGTTACAATATGGGGATGTTATACACGGTATAGTTTTCATACTTGAAACCATAAAATCAGGATTATATGACAAAGCATCATTTAGAAAATACAGAAGCCATCAAAAAACTGGCAGAGTTGGCCGAAGAAGTTAAAGTTTGTATGCTTGCGACAGTGCAGGAAGATGGTACAATATTAAGTCGCCCAATGCAAACTATTGAGGTGGATGATGAAGGAACCATTTGGTTTTTTACAAATGAATTTTCTAATAAGGCAGCCGATATATCCAAAGAGAATACAGTTTACCTGATCTACTCACATCCGGGCAAGAATACTTATTTGCATGTAAAAGGCACTGCTTCGGTAGTTGATGACAGCGAAAAAATAAAACAACTATGGTCACCTGCAGTAAAGGCATGGTTTCCAAAAGGGATAGATGACCCTGCGTTATCGTTATTAAAAGTAACCACTGATGAAGCAAGCTATTGGGATGGCTCTTCCAGTAAATTTGTAGTATTTTTTGAAATGCTGAAAGCCGTTGCAAAGGGAAAACAATATGATAAAGGAGAGTTTGGAGAATTAACTATGTAGATCGTATGCAATTTAGAAACAGTAATTTTTGCTTTTTAATTGTGTTAATTCTTTTTTTATTTTCCGTGTAGAATTCCTTCCCCCACGCTTTAGGGTTAAAGTTATAAAAATCAGGTACACTTTTAGCGTTGATTATTTTAAATGAACAAGTATGGCAAATGGGAAAATTTTACATTTTATTGCAGAAAAAATTGAAGAAATAAATATGGCGATCTTTTATTGCCATAGTAACAGTCCTCTTAAAATAAATAATACCATCATTCATACATACAAAGTGGATGACAACGGATGCATCTGTTTTTTTATAAACCGCCCTTCCCAGTTAATCAGCCAGTTCGACCAGGAGTTTCCTGTGGGTCTGAATTATTTTAAAAAAGGCAAGAATTACTTTATGAATATTTTTGGTAAAGCCCGTATAATTAATGATCCCGAAGAGCTGGCTTATCAAACAGACTTATCGCAGGAAGAGCTGAACAGCGCACTTACCACTCAGTTACTGATCAGGGTAAAAATACTAAAGGTTGATTTTTACGACAATGATTATGAAAAGAAAAACCTTTTGCTGAAAAAAATCTGGTCTCTGTTCTCCTCTTTATTTGATTATGCAGGGGCCGCATCAAAAAGTTATGATTTTAGTACTTCCGCAGTTAATTATAGCTTTTAAGGCTTAGCTGAAATCTCTTTAAGCTTTTTTAAATCCAATTATAAAAGAAGTTCCTTTTCCAAGTTCTGACTTTACATCAATATGAGCATTGTGCGATTGAATGATGTTGAGAGCAGATGCTAAACCTAATCCCATCCCATTTCTTTTTGAAGTAAAGTAAGGTTCAAAAAGGCGCGAAAGGTTTTCTTCGCTTATGCCAATTCCATTATCGGTAATATCAACGAAATGTTCTTCCTCGGTAGAATGAATGGTGATCTTCATTGCACCCTGCCCTTCGTCCATTGCTTCAACTGCATTTATCAGGATATTCAGAAAAGCAAGCTGTATTTTTTCAACATCAAGTAATACGTAACAGTTTTTTTCAGGGTACGAAACCTGTAAATCTATTCGCTTCAACGTTAGCCGGTCAAGGGCTGCACCAATGGCAGTGTCCATTGCAGACTGCAGTGAGGTTTTGTGCAAATTAACGTGCGATGAAAGCCTTGCGGAGTCAAGCAATTCGGTTATCAGGTCTCCAATTCTTTTACCGTTACGCTGCACTATTTCAAGATATAACTGTGAGTCTTCATCCTTAGTCTGCTGAAGCAGTTGCTCAACTGAAAGATTGATATTGTTAAGCGGATTTCTTACTTCATGCGCCAATGTACGTACAAGCCTGCCAGTAGCTGCAAGCTTCTCGGCTTGTAGTGCTGTTTTCTCTGCTTTTTTACGGCTTGTATTGTCATGAATTATTCCCTGTATATATTTTTCTCCGCCGTTGTTTACTTCTATTGAGGCTGAAATAATGCAATTTTTTATTTCATTGTTTTTCGATACCAGGTCTGCTTCAAAATCATAAAACTCTCCTATCTCGTCTAATATATCTGTGAAATAGATCTTATCATTTTTATTTTTAAAAATGCTGAATAAATCACGGTTAATCAATTCATCGAGCTCGTAGTCGAGCAATTCGGTAGCGGCATAATTTATATCAGCAATGTTGAAATTGCTATCGGTTAAAAATACAACGTCTTTAGACTTTTCAAATATACCGCGGTACCTTCTTTCGTTGGCTTTTAATGCCTGTATCGAAGTAGCCCTTTCAAGCGAGTAACGAATACATCTTTCTAATTTTTCTGTATTCAGTTCCGATTTTATAAGATAGTCATAAGCTCCGCTTTCCATTGCTTTTACGTCAATTTCCTGGGTGCCTTTGCCTGTAAGCAGAATTATCGGGGCATCGCAACCACGTGCAATAGCGTCTTTTAGTAAATCCATACCTGTTTTTATTCCCAACCTGTAATCGACAAAATAAATGTCGTATTCGTTAGCGACCAGTTTCTGCAAGGCATCGTTGTAGTTGTAAGACCAGTCTACAATAAACGTTCTGTACGGAATGCCTTTAATGTATTCAGAAGTAATAAAAAAATCATCTTCATCATCATCTATAATCAAAATTCTTTTTCCTTGGTTTTTCGTGTTCATCTTAGTCTTCAGTTTTTGGCCTTTATGCTATATTTAGGTACTACTTAAATTAATTTTATACCACAGCTAATAAACCTTACACATTGTAACAGAATTTATAAAGCAAATGACCATTAATTTCTTATGTCATGCTTCTTTTTTCATCATAGTGCGAAAGGGATAAAAAAGTCCAGTAGATTTTTTTGAACCGGGCTGAATTACTACTATGAGTCATTCTTGCGTCGCACTCTTGTACTTTTTATTCTTTATTCGACAAGCCAAAAAGTTGCTAATTTATTTTTTGACAACTACTTCTTTATTTTCTCTTTTCAACTACTTAATAAAATGAAAAAAGGGTAGATATTTTACCCTTTTTTCCTACACATTTGCAAACACGGTTACAAGTCACTGTTAAACTGCTTGTACTGTTTCATCTTATTGTACAATGTTTTCCGGTCTACATTTAAGATTTTAGCTGCCTTACTTTTATTGTAATTCGCTTTTCGTAAAGCTTCCACTATCATTTCATATTCTGCATCTATACTTGCTCCCTTCAAACTATGCTCGTTTATTTCGAGCTGCTTAGTAAAAACAGGTTCGGGTACAACAGGAGCGATGTATGTATTAGAAATTGCAGGAGCGGGTTCAGCAGATAGTTTTGTTTGTATAGTAGAAGATACCTCTTCCGCCATTTCGCTAAACTGCAGCTTGGTAAAATTGGTAATTTCAAAAGGCAGTACTGTGGGCAATATGTATTCTGTATCGCACAGCAAAGTCGCTCTTTTTACCACATTTTTCAATTCACGCAGATTACCCGGCCATATATATGTTCTGAATATTGCTTCCACCTCAGGTGAAAAGCCTTTAATATTTTTGCCCAGTTCATCATTGGTAAGCTTAAGGAAATGTTTGGCAAAAATCATAATGTCATACTTCCTTTCACGCAATGGCGGAACTTCTATACTAAACTCATTAAAACGGTGATACAGGTCTTCTCTGAATTTACCTTTTTTTGCAGACTCAAGCAATCTTTCGTTGCTGGCTATTATGATTCTTACATCCAGCTCTATGTCTTTATTTCCGCCAATCCTGCGCATTTTTCTCTCCTGTACAACCCTTAATAATGCCACCTGAACATCGTAAGACAAATTGGCTACTTCATCCAAAAAAATAGTTCCTCCGTTCGCAATTTCAAAGCTTCCTATCTTTTGATTTAAAGCGCCGGTAAATGAGCCTTTTTCGTGCCCGAAAAGCTCGCTTCCCGCCAACTCTTTTGACAATGCACCACAATCAATGGCAACAAAGGCCATGTCTTTTCGCTTGCTGCGCTTATGTATTTCCTGTGCAATAGCTTCTTTACCACTGCCGCTTTCTCCATAAATTAAGATGCTGTAATTGGTTGGCGATACCAGGTCAATTTGTTTGAGGATACTTTTAAATTCAGGGCTGTCACTAAAGATATACTGACCCGAAGTAATCGTTTTGCCCTTCATGGTGTTCTTAGAGTCATCTTCGGGCATTATTACAGTAGCGACTGTGTCCTGCTGCTTGGCAGTGTTTTTTTGCAGGGCAGTTTTGATGCTCAATAATATTTCGTCTGGAAACAAAGGCTTTGTTACATAATCGTATGCTCCTAATTTCATTACGTCAACGGCAATTTTTATATCGCTGTAACCGGTAACGATGATGACGGGCGTCCGTGGATATTTTTCCTTAATTTTTATTAAAAGCTCTTTTCCATCAATATCCTCTAACCTGAAATCGCATAAAACCAAATTCGGTTCGGCGTTTTCCAATTCCTCCACCGCTTTTTTTCCATTGTGAGCAAGTGTTACTTCATATCCATTCTTCGTTAAAAACCGCTTTAATAGCAGGCACATATCTACATCATCGTCAATCACTAAAATTTTACTCATTTATACAGATTATACCTTAAAATTAATTTTTTTATTTTAAGCCCACATTCTTCTTAGTTGTGCAACCGGTATTTGTAGCTGCTCCCTGTATTTTGCAATAGTTCTTCTTGCTACAATTATTCCTTTATTTGCCAGTATAGAAACCAATTGCTGATCGGTATACGGGTTTAACTTATCTTCCACTTCAATCACTCCTTCTATAGCCGATTGTATAACACGGTTGCTTATTACTTCACCTTCTTTATTTATAATACCTTCTGTAAATAAATTTTTCAGCAGAATAATTCCGAAGGGAGTATCAACATATTTATTAGAAGTAACGCGGGATACGGTAGATATATCTACACCTACTTTATCAGCTATGTTTTTCAAAATCATAGGTTTCAAAAGGCTTACCTCACCTGTTTTGAAATATTCTCTTTGCAGGTCTACTATTGCTTTCATAATCTGCATCATGGTGCCTTCACGTTGTTTGATGGCGTTTACAAACCATTGTGCAGAACTTAACTTGCTTTTGAGATATTGAGTAGCTGATTTATCGCGGGTAGCTCCGGCAAATTGAACAGTCTCCATTAAAGACTGGTTTATGTATAAGGATGAAGACCTTGACCTGTAGAGGTTCACTTCAATTTCACCGTCATCGTCTACAGTCAGAATAAAATCGGGGATAATATTATTATTGACTGTGGTGCCTTCAAACTCTTCGAGCACCGGTTTTAGTTTTAAAGATGCAAGCAGGCGTAACACAATTTTGAGTTCCTCTTCATCTATCCTAAGCGCATCCATGATCTTTTCCATATTGCGATGCGAAAGATCTGCATAATGATTTTCCAACAGCCGGATAGCTGTTTTTACATCCGGACCTTTTTTAGTAAGACTATGCAATTGCAGCAGTAAACATTCTCTTGTATTTTTTGCACCAACTCCTACAGGTTCAAGCTTTTGAATTTGGTTCAGTACATTTTGCAGTTCATCTTCTTCTACAATCACTCCATGTTTAAATGACAGGTCATCAGCCATGTCTTCCAGTTCCTGGGTCAAAAAACCGTTACAATTAAGACAATCTATTATGTAATCGGCAAGATTAAGTTCTTTATCTGACAGACCCATGTATCTTACCTGGTCTTTTAATGCTTCCCTGTAATCGTTAAAGGATTTGATGGGTACGTTGGGAATAGATTCGCTGTTAAAATAGTTCTCATATTCAAGCTTGTAATCGGGCACATCGTCATATCCGTGCTCTTCCCAGTCTTCATAATCCTGTGTGGCTTCTTTTGCAAATTTTTCAACCGCTACAGTTTCTTCTTCTTCATTCATCTCCAGCAACGGATTTTCTTCCAGTTCATCCTGTATTCTTTGATCTAATTCTAACACATTCAGGTGGAAAATATTCAGCATTTGAATTTGCTGAGGTAAAATTTTCAACTGCTGTTTCTGGGTTTGAATTTGGCTAAGCATATTGATTATCTGTATTTTAAAGGTTCTTTATCTTTGAATCCAATACAACACCAAATCGAATGATTGTGCAAAAAAAACCTAAATAGCACAAAAAGAATTTATTACAAATATTAATTTTTTGTACATCATAAATAACTCGAAAGTAGTAATTTAAATCAAATAAGTAGTGTAGAAAACTTTCCACAGCGAAATTAGTTTTTTATCTATTGCTTTGTACAAATCATTTTTTTGAAAAAAAAGATTAGATATACATACTTCTTATTCGCAGTTTCCTTTATTGTCACTATAATCATTGCTATACTTTACCTCGAAGAATTTTCCCGTCTTCAAACAAGTAATAAATGGGTAGAACACACTTATGAAGTAAAAAATCAAATCTTAAAAGTGGAGTCGGGTTTGATAGATGCAGAGAATATTCAGCGCGGATACCTGATTACTCATAACAGTCCATTACTATCGCAATTAAGAGCTGTTAATAAGAATATTTTAAACGAAACAGACAGTTTAAAAACGCTTACTGCAGACAATCCAGGTCAGCAAAAAATAATAGCAAAACTTAGAACTACCATTTCTTCGAGGTTCATCATTTTGTATCAGACAATTGATGCTGCAAATATCAACCATAAAGAAGTATTTGAGCAGAATGCTGAAAAAGGAAGAATGATAATGAAAGATTTCCTGTCATTATCTAACGAAATGGACGAAGCCGAAACAGCGCTTCTCGGCCAGAGAAAACGTACATCTAACCTGCTTGAAATCGCTACATCACTTTACTTAAAACTTATTCTCATTATCTCCATACTTTTTCAGATTGTTTCTTTTATTATTATTTTAAAAGCCTTAAAACGCACTGAACGATACCAAAAAATACTTGAGCATAAAATAAACGAACTAAACCTGAGCAACTCTGAACTGGAACAAATGGCGTTTGTGGCATCCCACGATTTACAGGAACCGCTTCGCAAAATCAGAACTTACAGCGACAGGCTTATAAAAAAGAATAAAAATGATTTAAATGATGAAGTTCGCCAAAACATTGATAAAATGGTAAATGCTTCTGTCAGAATGCAGGATCTTCTGAGTGATTTGATTAATTATACCAAAATTTTAAAAAGTAACGAAGAGCTGAGTCGGGTCAACCTTACTGATTGTTTGAATAATGTGATAGCAGAGTTTAAAAGTGCATTGGATAAGAAAAAGGCAATTATCACAACGGTTGACCTGCCTGCAATAAATGGTAACAGGTTTCAACTGCATACACTTTTTTCAAGCTTACTCGATAATGCTTTAAAATTTGCTAAGCCCGGCATTGCACCACAAATACGGATAAATGCGTTAGAAACTCAAAGCAAAAGAAACGATGAAACTGAGGAGTATGTAAGAATAAGTTTTAGTGACAATGGTATTGGTTTCGACAAGGAGTTTAATGAAAAAATCTTTATGATTTTTCAGAGGCTTCATTCACAACATTCTTCTTATTCAGGCAAAGGCATAGGGTTAGCCATCTGCAAAAAAGTGATGATGAATCATGGAGGATATATTACAGCAATCAGTGAGGCAGGAGAAGGAGCGACATTTCATCTTTACTTTCCAAAAAACAGGCAAAGCGAGAGCGCTTAAATAAAAGCTTACTGTATTCTTTTACGTTTGCTTATAATGGTCTCAAAATTCTTTGCATAATAACGCAGTACTTCATCAAAATGTAATTCTACACCGGGCAGTAAGACACATTGTGTCATACACTCTAATGCATTTCTTAAAAATTTTCCTGATGCTCTCATTGGTTAGGTTCTTACTGTCGAATAAGGAAATACCATACCAGAAAAAACTAAAGTAGTATTAGATGAAGCAAAACGTGCCTTGTAGAAATGTTTTCACTAAAAAAGGTAAATGATTGTAATTATTTTAACCTTGCTTATACGTGTAAAACATTCACTTTACTGTTATGTTACGTGTTACTATAAAAAAAGGTGCATTCAAAAAAAAGAATACACCTTCCTTAATCGCATCTGCAAATATTTATCGGGAACCTCCGCTTTCTTTCTTAGCTTTTTCTATTAAGGCTTCATTAGCATAAATAGCAAATTCAACACGCCTGTTTTGTGCCATATTAGCTTCTGTATCATTTGGAAACTTTGGTTGCGTTTCACCATACCACGCAGTTTTAATTCTGTATGCAGAAACATTTTGTGCCTGCAGGTAAGACGCTACTGCTTTGGCTCTTTGTTCAGACAAAGTCATATTATGTTCGGCAGTACCTGAAGCATCTGTATGACCTTCGATAAGTATATATGAGTCGGCATATTTAGAAAAGACATTTGCAAGGTCTTTTATTTTAGTTTGAGCAGCGGAAGATATTGCTGACTGATCAAGACCAAATAAAACACCTGATTCAAAAGTCACGTTGATGCCTTCACCTACCCGCTTTACTTCTGCTCCTGGTATTTGGGCTATTTCTTTTGCCTGTTTATCCATTTGTCTGCCAATAATTCCACCGGTTACGCCGCCCACTGCTGCACCTATAATGGCTCCTAATGCAGTATTGTGTGCTGCTTTACCCACTCCGGCACCTACTGCAGCGCCACCTGCTGCACCAATAACGGCGCCTGTTTGTGTCTTATTCATACTTGAGCAGCCTGCAGCAAACACACCTGCAATCGCTAAAACAAGTAACAGGTTTTTAGTAGTGTATTGTATCATAAAAAATTGTTTAGAGTTAATAAAGAAAATGAAAACATTTTTAAGCGATTAGTTTAAACAACTGTACTTGTAAAGGGATAAATTATAGCTCTTCACCTCGTCGAATGAAGAATGAAAAGTAGACGAGTGCGACGCAACGATTGACACATAGTAGTAATTCGGCCGGGTTCAAAATAACTTCTACTCAACCTTTTATCTCTGCAGTATAATAAAGAGCGTTTTATAAACCAAAGTTTACACCCACGTTTATTCCTACATTTCTGTTATGAGCATTGTTGTCGTTAGAAATACTGTTTTTAACGACGTCTGATATGCCATGCAAATAATTAATGTCAGCATTAAACCATACACTTTTAACGAGACGGATATTTAAACCAGCACCTGCAGTAACTCCGAAGTCAAATGAATTAAATAGATCTTTAGATTTTGCCACCGATATGGCAGAACCATTATTCTCAACCTTTGTGTCACCTCCCATTAAAAATCCGAAAGAAGGGCCGGCGTAAATTTTAGGTCGTATCCTGTTGCCATAACTATTAAAGAAATAAATTGCTTTTAATGGCACTCTCAAATAATTCAGATCAAAAGTAGTAGTAACATTGTTTTGCTCTGCCTTATCACCTTCAAAAGAGTATTTAGCATCGAGACCAAGACCAAAATGTTCTGCTGCACTATACACAAGTGACAAACCCACATTACCTGCCAGTTTCCCTTTCGAACCAGTGGTATTTGAAATCCACGACGTACCCACACCGGCATTGGGACCAAGAGAAAATTTACTTTGAGCTCCGGCGATCATACTAAAGCCACTGCTGATGATCATAACTAATAAAACCTTTTTCATACACTTTTCAATTTTTGTCACTATTGTCAATTTTAATGCCATAAAAGGAATATAACCGATTAAGGATAAAAGGATAAGAAGTGGGTTTGGGGCAGTAAAAACAGAAATTATAAAAAAGATTTTGAAAGGTCAGCAGATGTAAAAACAATTAATGGAAAAAAGCTTGTAAAGGCTTGTCTGCGTTTTATTTAACTTTTCTTCCTTTTTCTGTGAAATTGTTTCTACAAATGCCCTTTAACAGTAAATATTTGTTAAAGCAATTACATTGGCAGAATTTTTTACAGTGTTGCTCTATGGCTAAGAAGAAAGTATTGATTATAGACGATGAAGTAGATTTTTGTTTACTGATGCAGTTCTATCTTTCACGTAAGAATTGCGATGTGAGTATATCTCACAACCTTCACGATGGACTTGGATTAGCTAAAAGCTATGTGCCTGATATTGTTATTCTCGATAACAATTTACCCGATGGATTGGGATGGCCTGCTGCTAAAAATATACTTGAAGCTGCAGCTCCAGGCGCTCATTTATTTCTAATCAGTGCAAATAAGCCTAATCATAAACCGGATGTAGATAATGAAAAATATCAAATAGTAGAAAAGCCTATATCCATTTCCCAGATTGATAATTTTCTTAAATAGTCATAAATAATACTGCACTTTTGGAGTGATTTTTTGGTGCGCTTTTTATATCTTTCTTCAACATCGTTGTGTCACTCACTTGTACAATAATCTTTCTATTCCGCAACTCCTCGTTTTATCTTCCTTTCTATTTTATTTAATTTAATGGTATAATTTTTACAACTCTATATAGTCGAACTAAATAAATGAAATTATGGAAGAGAACTATAATAGTAATCCAAAGGCTTCCAAAGATGTCAAGACATCATCTACCGACTCAAAGGATAACAGTAAGACTACAGGTGATAGTCAGGTGCAGGACGGACAGGGTGTGATAAGACCTGAAGAGCCAGAGGAAACGTATGAAAAAAGCGATGAGCAGCAGGAGTATATCGAGCAGGCAAACAACAATACCAAAAAGGCAAATGAAAACCCTAAGCACACAGGGACCGAATAGCTGTATAGCAAACACTGTAACAATTACGATTGATACAATAACAACAATTAAAACAAGCTACTGCTGAAACAAAAAAGAAAATTCCACTGAATAATTATAGCCATAGAAGAAAGAAGCTTGGTTGTGTAAGTATTTACAACCGGGCTTTTTTGTTAAAAAGGAGCGCCGTGAGTTGACCTGATAACCAAGCGGGTCAAAGCTGGAACCGAATGCATTGTTTTCAAAAAAAGAGAAGTGGAAGTGTTGCCACCAAAAAACCGCTGCACAGTACGGCCTACCCAAAGTCTTTTGGAGAACTGATTTTTCCAGTTTAATGCATACTCTTTTTCCATCTGCTGTCTTGATGAGTTTTCATCCAGAAATGGTGTTATAGAATCCATTGCGAGTTTAGCTGAATGCATAGCCATACTCATTCCGTTGCCGCACAAAGGGCTTATCATTCCTGCCGCATCTCCCAGCATCAGTACATGATTTTCTGCCTGTGATTTTTTATTAAAGCTGATTTGCGAAATGGCAAGCGGCTCATCGTATAAGAATTTTGCTGAAGTAAATATCTCTTTGAGGTTTGGGTTCTTGTATAAAATCTGTCTTTGCATTTCCTGTATAGAGTTCCCGCAATCTTTCAGGTTTTGTGCCGTGGTTAAATAACAAAGACAACTTTTGTCTTCTTCAATCTTAGAAAGGCCACAATAACCATTGTAAAAGTTATGTAAGGCAATATGAGTGCGGTTATGCTCATATTTTAAGTGATACTTTATACCGATGTAGTTGTTTAAACTGTTTGCCTTTTGAAGGGTAAAAGGTCTTTTCCATTTTATATCAAGATTGCTTCTTTTACCAAAAGAACCTGCTGCAACTTTTGCCCGGTATTGTTTATTTGAAGCTGTAATAATAAATTGTTCATTGCCAAATTCTACATCTGTCACTTTGCAATTTGTAAAAACAGAAACACCTTTTTGCAGCGCTATTTTGTATAAAGTATCGTCTAATAAAAACCGGCTTATTCCAAAGCCGCCAAGGGGTAAATTAAATGAATACACGCAGCCTTTGCTGTCAGATAATTGCAGTGTTTTGATGACCGGCAGGTCAAAATCTTCAAGCTGAACGCCCAGCCTTTTCAAAAAATCCCGGCTTTCGAGACTTATGTATTCGCCGCAAACTTTATGGAAAGGATATTCTTCTTTTTCAAACAAAGCTACTTTATAGTTTTCCTCAGCACACTGAATGGCAAGTGAAAGACCTGCAAGTCCTCCTCCTGTTATGGCAACGTCATATAACAGCTCATCGTTCATGTTTGCAGATTACTACATACCGGAATGCCCATTTCCAGTGTATTTGCGCATTTTTTATGTTTGCTTCATCACATAGGTTTTTCAATTCAGCCCGTTTAAATCCTCTGGCAACGCTGAGAGGAGCATCATTTTTTACAAGATAGGATTTTGAAAAAAGTTGAGTCAGCCATTTTATAGAATAATACGCAACCACATTCCTTTCCAAATCATTTATAAAAAAGCCAAGTGAACTGTTCTCCTGCATCCATTTAAGCTGAAATATAAGCTGCTCATTAGTAAAGTGATGACAAAATAAACTCGAGAAAATAATATCAGGCTTACGTTGAAAGCGGGTAATGCTATAATCACTGGTTATCCAGTCTATAGAAGCAAATTGATTTCCCCTGCTTTTGGCAAAATCTATACATTCCTTTTTTATGTCAATGCCGGTAATGTGAAGCTGTATCTTTTTCTTTTGGCACCATTTATTAATTGCTATCAGGTTATCACCGCCGCCACAACCAATTTCGCATACTGAAAGTTCCTTTTTTGTTCCGGCTAATTCGCTGAATGCATCAATTGTTATCTGGTGCCCTCCCAGCCAGGTATTTATAAAATCGAGCTCCTTCATGTTTTGCTGTATATCAGCAAAAGGAATGGTTTCTTCATCTAACAATTCTTTCTTGTATGACCTCTGGGAGAACATCATACTTTTTCGGCGATAAATGTTTCCATTGTAAGACCCGGTCCAAACGCGACTCCAAATACTTTAGCCGCAGCATTTTCGGTTCCTTCCATTATTTCTTTTAAAACAAATAAAATGGTGGGTGAAGACATGTTGCCGTATTTGGATAAAACAGACCGGGAGCACGAAAGGTCTTCTGCTGATAAACTCAATTGCGATTGTATCACTTCCAGTATTTTTCTTCCTCCGGGGTGAATGCACCAATGCGTAATGTCGCTTTGTTTTACTTCACCTTCTTCCAAAGCTGTATGCACCAATGCTGCTATGTCTTCCTGTATCAGTTGTGGTATGTATGCACTTAGTTTCATCAAAAATCCCTGGTTGCTTATTTGCCACGACATGTCTTCTTTTCCTTTGTATGAGATCTCCGAATAAAAACTTTTTAGCCTGAATGCATTATTTGAAGAAGTTGTATTTGAAAGAAGAAGAGCTGCGCTGCCGTCTCCGAATAGCAAGCTGCTTGCAGCATTGTCCAACGTATACTCCTGTTGAAAGTGAATGGTACATATTTCTGTACACACAATTATCACGTTTGCTTTCGGGGTTGTATCGCAAATCATTTTTGCAATTTTCATTGCATGAATAGCTGCATAACAACCCATAAAATTTACCGATGTTCTGAAAACATTTGGAGAAAGCTTTAGCTCTTCAGCTATCTGTAAATCAAGACCCGGAGCGCTTAAGCCTGTACAGCTAACAGTGATGACGTGCGTAATTTCGTGCGGTTGTATCCTGTTTTTGATACAGTCTTTTATTGAAGCGACAGAAAGAGCAAGCGCATTTGAATGAAAAAGTTCCATCCTTTTATTAAGGCAAGGCCTGTTGGCGGTGTGCTTCAAAAAATCCCATTCAGCTTCAGGTTTGCCAAAATCCTCCAAAACAGAATAGCGGTTTTGTATCTCACTTTGCCTGTACAAAAATGCAAGTTTGCGGGCATCGTTTTCACCGAGCCTGTAAGCCTTCTGCATAAATTGTAAAATCTCATTTTGAGGATGACGGTACGCAGGTAAAGCAGTTCCTATAGATATAATGTTGGCCAAATTAATGAAGCAGGATTATTGTTATAAAAGCAAGGCTGGTGCATGTGCTTGCCAGCCAGTTCATTTGCATAGTATGTTTAAAGTCTGCTGCAGCATCATCCTTCATCACTTGCAAAAACCATTGCACAAAATATACGACAACAGGTATAAAAAAGATTATTAGAACAACAAAAGGCCTGTAAAGTTCATGGCCGCTGTAATACATCCATAAAATCAGCATTGCAACCGAATACATGACTGCACAAAATATAAAGGTTCCTCTCTTCCCCATTCGCATGCTGATTGTGGTTACTCCGTCGCGTGCATCTGTATCGTGCTGGTAAACCTGGGTAATGGGATAAAAGCCCCCAATTAAAAATGCCGCTGCCAGCAGGCCGAGCCACGATACGTGATTGGTAAGATTTGCATCGGCCCCATGATACACCATAAAAAAAGTAAGTGAACCCTGGTTGAAAATTACCGTGAGATAGCCCGTCAAAGAATATTGCTTTAGCCGCACACCCCTGTAGCTGTACAATCGCGAACAAATAATATAAATAATAATGCACGATGCAAACAATGGAGATATTAGCAGCGACAGCAAAATCGCTATCAAATCCATAAAGATGGTAACGATAAACAATTGCTTTGTTGGCTGCATAGGATTTTTCAATCCGCCTACACTTTCTTCATCCCTGTCCATATAACTATTGTAGCCATTGCTTGAAGGATAAACAAGCAAATGAAGAATTGCAAAAATCAAAATGGCTCTGGAAGTATTTATGGTATCAATGAAACTTAATGCAAACCAGTAAACCGGCATTAAAAAATAGGAGAAGGGAAACCGAAGCAGTTGTATTGTAGAACGCTGGAGCAAAAGATTTTTTTAATCTTTAAATATAGGGTTAAATCCAATAATTTTCATAGTAGACGAATAAGAAACGGCAGTAAAAGAAATATAATACAAGAGGTTGCATACTTCCCATCGCTTAAAAAATACGGTTACTTTTTTTGAAGCCCGGCTGTACTACTGCTATTTTACATTGTTGCGTCGCACACTTGTACTTTTATTCATTATTCAGCAATGTGCAATCTTACTCCCCGTGCAGATAAAAAGAAAAGATGTATGACCTTGGACAGGCCATACATCTTTTTTTAGCAAGTTTTTCTTAAGATTGGGATGCTCCTTTAGCTCCGCCTGAAATCATTGAACCAGTATTGGAATCGTTTCTATCAGGTGCTTCATTAGCCCTTTGACTCACTCTGTTGGCATCACGGGGGGTTCCTGTATTAAGGCCATCAGTTGCTTCACTTACTATTACGTTTGGCTGGGGCAAATTAGCCTGCTCGATTTCTTCAGGTGTGAAAGCAACTCCCTGAACAATTATCTTTTCATCGCTTTGCTGATCTTTATCAGCATAATTATTTTCTGACATAACAAATTGTTTTTGTTGATAATGACTTACTCCTAAAAATTGTATGCCATCTTCGTAGGAACAGGCCTCGGCCTGTTCCTACGTTCGGCCTGTTCCTGCGTTTCTACGTCTTCATCCCTTCCAGTTCTTTCTGCATTTTAAACATCTGGTCACGCAACAATGCCGCCTGTATAAAATCAAGGTCTTTCGCTGCTTTTTCCATTTGCTTCTTTGTTTGAGAGATTGCCCGTTCCATCTTTGGAATGGTATTGTATGAGGCTTCGTCCTCTGCTGCTCTTGTCATCAGTGCACCTTCGTCATCTATTGAATACTTATTTACAGCCTCCCCTTTAATATCCAGCACCGATGTTTGCTGCATTATCTGCGCAATACTTTTGCGTATGGTGGTAGGCGTAATTCCGTTGGCTATATTATGTGCAACCTGTTTTTCACGCCTGCGGGTCGTTTCATCAATCGTTCGCTGCATGCTTTCGGTAACGGTATCGGCATAGAATATAACGAGGCCGTCAACATTACGGGCAGCGCGGCCGGCAGTTTGGGTTAGGCTTTTTTCATTTCTTAAAAAACCTTCTTTATCGGCGTCTAAAATAGCAACCAAAGAAACTTCGGGCAAGTCAAGACCTTCACGCAAAAGGTTTACACCTACCAGCACATCAATCTCGCCCAATCTTAATTGCCTGAGTATTTCCACCCGCTCCAATGTATCCACTTCGCTGTGTATATACTTGCTTTTGATGTTGATTCTGGCAAGGTATTTATCCATCTCTTCCGCCATGCGTTTGGTAAGCGTCGTTACCAGCACACGGTCTCCTTTTGTTACACGTTTATCTATCTCATCGAGCAGGTCATCTATCTGGTTTATGCTCGGTCTTATCTCAATCGGGGGATCAAGCAAACCGGTTGGTCTCACAACCTGCTCTATCACCACTCCGCCTGTTTTTTCAAGTTCGTAATCTGCCGGTGTCGCGCTTACAAAAACAGTTTGATTCAGCAAACCTTCAAACTCGTGAAAGTTCAACGGGCGGTTATCCAATGCGCTCGGCAGCCGAAATCCAAACTCAACCAGGGTCATTTTACGGCTGCGGTCGCCGCCATACATTCCGGCAACCTGTGGAATAGTTTGATGACTTTCATCAATTACACACAAAAAATCTTTAGGGAAATAATCGAGCAGGCAGAAAGGTCTTGTGCCTGGTTTACGCCTGTCGAAAAAACGCGAGTAGTTTTCAACTCCGTTACAATAACCCAGTTCGCGTATCATTTCAAGGTCATAGTTCACTCTTTCGCTTATTCGTTGTGCTTCTATAAACTTGCCGATGCTTTTAAAATAGTCGGTCTGCGCAGCCATCTCATCCTGTATTTCGTACAAAACTGTTTGCATCTGGTCTTTTGGAGCAATGTATAAATTAGCAGGAAAAATAGCGGCATCGGGTATTCTGCTGATGCGTTTGCCGGTTGACAATTCCAGCGTTTCGATGGTTTCGATTTCATCACCAAAAAAGGTAATCCTGTAACCAAAATCCATGTAAGGAAGGTTAATGTCTATGGTGTCGCCTTTTACCCTGAAAGTTCCCCTGGTAAAATCGCCCTGGCTGCGGCTGTATAAGCTGTTAACCAGCGCATGCAGAAATCCCTGCCGCGAAATAACCTGTCCTTCTTTTATGCGCACAATTCCATTCTCAAATTCTGTCGGGTTACCGATACCATAAATACAGCTAACCGAAGCGACCACAATAATATCGCGCCTTCCTGTCAACAATTGCGATGTTGCCTGCAGCCGCAGCTTGTCAAGCTCTTCATTTATGCTCTGGTCTTTTTCGATGTAAGTATCGTTAACCGGCATATACGCCTCCGGCTGGTAGTAATCGTAATAGCTTACAAAATAGCCCACGGCATTATCAGGAAAAAACTGCTTAAACTCGCCGTATAATTGTGCAACAAGGGTCTTATTGTGTGTCAGCACCAAGGTTGGCCTTTGTGTATTTTGAATAACGTTGGCCATGGTAAAAGTCTTACCGCTACCTGTAACCCCAAGCAAAGTGTGGTATTTTTCGCCTTGCAAAATACCTTCAGTCAATTGTTGAATAGCAGCAGGCTGATCGCCGGCGGGTTGATAAGGAGAAACTAAATTAAAGCCCATAAATTGAAAAATTGCAGGTATGCAAATTACTGAAAGCAGGATTAATAAGAAGTTATTTGTAAGCCCGAAAAGTATTAATCGAAGTAATTTTATGAGCCGGGCATATTGCTGGTATCGGGCATTCTTGCGTCGCACTCTTGTGCTTTTGTCTCTTTATTCTGCGAGGCACAACATTCTTAACGAAAGCGGTAAGCCTAAAGGTTTGGTATAAGATGAATAATATGTTTTCATTTTGCTTTCACGTTATCATTAGTTTTGTTTGCATTGTTTTCCATCGCAACATTCTTTTATGTTATTTACAATACTTGCATGCTCTATTTTTATTTTCCTCACTTTAACCATTGGAAACTGGCTTTCATTTTTACTGCATAACATATTCAAATCAACAAGGTCTTCTATATTTCAAAACTTCCTGTCAGGATTTGTTTTTATAGGCACTTATTTAAACACCTGGTCATTGTTTCTGCCTGTTAACTTTTATGCGCTTGTTCCTGTTTTTATTTTATCCATTTTTATTTTAAAATACTCAGCAGGAATTACAGAAAAAATTAAAATATTTATTACGCAGTTTTTCAGGAATAGGTTAGCTATCATTTCTATTCCTGTCTTACTTGTCATAATTGTTTATGCGCTGTTGCCACCACAACATGGAGACAGCCCGGGCTATCATTTTCTCACTATCAGGTGGAACGAGGAGTATAGAGCAATTCATGGCCTGGCTAACCTTCACGGAAGGCTTGGCTTTAATTCTTCTTTCTTTGTTAGCAGCGCTGCATTTGCATTTACTAAAATTGCAGGTCAGCCTTTGTATGTGTTAAACATCGTTTTTGCTATTTGTTATTACCTCTGGCTTATCAGTAAAATTTATTTTTATAAAAGTAGTCTTTGGAGCATGGTCTTTGTGTTTTTAGCCATCGCTATGTTTCGTCAATTGATCGACGTTATATCTTCCCCAACTCCCGACGTGCTTTCAGCCATTATTGTATCGTATGTTTTTATAACAATCGCCGAAAGCCTTTTCCTGCACAATGGCATCGAAGAGCGGCAATGTGCAATGCTTATTCTGCTGATATGTTTTGCCTTTACAGTAAAGCTCAGCACATTTCCACTGTCTTTTATAGCGCTGTTTCTTTTCCTTTACATGCGCTTGTATAAAAGCAGGAAGGCAATGCTAATCATCTCTGGTATTGGATCAATCATCCTTATTCCCTGGATCATTAGAAATTATATTCTGACGGGATACCTTGTATTTCCTGTTTCAGCAGCAGGCTTTCTTCACCCTGACTGGCAGGTTCCTTTTCAAATTCTTCACTTTGAGAAATTGCTCATTAATAACGGGCCTAAAATGATATCCGCTAATTGGGAAGCTGTCGCTTCGCTTTCGTTTTCTCAATGGTTTCCTTTATGGATCAAAGCCAATTTCTCAAATGGTTTAGCCTTTAGCCTCGTTATTTTAATTGCAGCAGTTGCAAGCGCTCTTACCAGTCTCATACTTGCGATGAGGAAACGACTTCCTCCATTTTTTTGGATGGCCATCATTAATCTAATATCAATAACCTTTTGGATCTGCAACTCTCCTGATTATCGCTTTGGCTATCCTTATTTAATCAGCGCAGTTCTTGTTTTGTTATTATTTCTTACCAAGAATAAACCGGTGAGGGTTCCTTTAAAATTAATAGCAGCAGGTTTGGCAGTCATTCTTTGCGCATATTATATCAAACATGCTATAGCTATCCTCTCGCCTTTTCAAATTAAGAATTATACAATCAAACCTTTCCGGGGGCAGCAGTATGATCAAAAAAATGATCTTTCAAACTTTCCATCTGTCATTCTGAATGACCAGGTAAAATTGTATGTTGAGGATAGTATTCACTGGTGCAATATGGCGCCACTTCCCTGCTGCACTCCTGGTTTTTACAAGTTATCGCCGGGCCAAATACAACTAAGAGGGAACAATATCGAGGATGGATTTAGAATAATTGAAAAATAAAGATGGCTATTCCTTTTGAGACTGGCATTGTCAATCTGTAAATTTTACCCACACGTGGTCATTCATTACAACATTGTTTTTTATAACAGCTTTCTGCCTGATACCTTCAAGGTGAAAACCATTTTTTTCAAGCACTTTCATTGATGGAGTGTTGTGGTCAAATACCTCTGCATAGATCCTGATGACATCAAAATGAT
>CAXUMK010000069.1:21168-22817 GCA_964251885.1 uncultured Segetibacter sp.
AGCATTTGTGCTACGGCTTCTGTAGCTATTCCCTTTCCCCAGTATTGCTCTCCGATAAAATAACCGATTTCTATACTCTTGCGGTAAATGTCATCTTTGAGTGTTACGCCTATACATCCTGCAACGTCGTTGTTGTAAATGATAGCCAAATTTTGCTGGGGTTTTTGATTTTGGGTAAATGCGATCCACTCAACAGCATTTCCCACAGTATAAGGATGAGGGAAACGGTCGCGTACATTCAGCCAGATTTTTTTGTTATTACAAATAGCTGCAAGCGGCGCTGCATCCTCGGGTTTCCAGGGTCTTATCTCAACTAAGTGTTTCATCTATACGCAGTAATCTCTCTCGTTTTTCGTGGAAAGGAATTGAAGATAAATATAAAAGACATTCATAGACATTCTGAAGCAGAGAAGCAATATGAGAAAAGTTGAGAAAAGGTTTGCCGGTGCAGTGAGTGACACAACAATGATGACATGAAAAACAAATGCCGGTAACCAAAGTCTTTTGCATGTTTATTACTGCATAATTGTTAATAAAAGCGCAGCCGTTTTCATTATTCCCCATTACTTATGAGTAAAGCCTTTTTGTGTAAGTTTGTTTATTACGAGGTGAATTGCTTCGCACCTCCAATTACGATACGTTTACTTTAAAACATAAGCCAGTGCCTGACATTGAAAGTATTTTAGATTTTCTTGAGCCAATCAATTTGTATGAGCTGTCTGATGATGAGGGTTATAAAGACACGCAGTTGGGCAAACATATTTCTGTGAACGAAGCTTTTTTTCCTGATATAGAGGCGGCGGATTTTGTTATAGTTGGCTTTGGAGAAAGCCGCGGTTTTTTGCCGTCAAATAATATGAATGCTGCACCTGATGCGATACGAAGGGAGTTTTACTCATTGTTTAACTGGCACAAAGATGTGCATGTAGCAGACATTGGAAACGTGAAAGCCGGTGCGACAATACAGGACTCGTATGCCGCACTGAAATCGGTGGTCAACGAGCTTATTCAGCAGAAAAAGAGAGTAGTTATTTTAGGCGGAAGTCATGACTTAACGATAGCTCAATACAAGGCTTATGCAGCATTGGAGCAAATAATAGAGGTGACTTGTGTAGATGCAAAAATTGATTTAGACATGGAGAGCCTGGTGCCGGCTGATAACTTCTTAATGGAAATGCTGACAGGCGAACCGAATTTTGTAAAGCATTATAATCATATTGGGTTTCAAAGTTACTTTGTACATCCTGCTATGCTGGAAACAATTGACAAACTGAGATTCGACTGTTTTCGGGTGGGAAAGGTGAAGGAGAAAATGGATGAAATGGAACCGGTTATACGTAACTCAAATTTATTCAGCTTTGATATTTCTGCCATTCAGCATAGTCATGCGCCTGCAAACAGGCTGACGCCTAATGGATTTAACGGCGAAGAAGCATGCATGCTAATGCAATATGCCGGAATGAGCACAAACGTAAATACGATAGGAATATACGGTTACCTGCCGCAGCAGGATGAGCACAATATGACGGCCAAACAAATCTCGCACATGCTTTGGTACCTGATGGATGGCATAAGCAAAGGCAAGAATGAGGCAAGGTTGGAAGATAGAGACAGCTTTAATGAATACAGGATGGCATTTGCCGAAGTTG
>CAXUMK010000070.1:0-9020 GCA_964251885.1 uncultured Segetibacter sp.
CAACATTGAAAAGAACTACACGTCTTTTCATTCGTGGCACACTGCGACGCAACGAAAGAAAAATAGAAGTACCAATGCCTGGTTCAAAAAAAGAAAATCTTTAAAAATCGTTCTGGTTGTGAAAGAATAATCCCTGCCCGCCTAACTGATTGAAGCTGTACTCAAACCGCAAAACGATGTCGTAGAAAGTAATAATGTCGATGCCTACTCCCCATGTTCTCAGCAATTTATTATTCAACACGCTGATGCCGTAATCGGGACTGTACGAATAGCCAAGATCGGTGTAAGCCTTTAAAAAAACACGAAAGGGAATTTTATCGTGCGTACTGCTTTTTACAGGATTGCGAAAGTTGAACGATAAAACTTCATTTTTTACAGTAGCCCTTGCTATACCACCGGCGACGCCTTCTATAACGTAATATTCTAATCCACGCATGTAAAAACCAGGAGAACCCATGAGGTTGTCTGAAATATATGGTTGATTAAAAGGAACCTTTATTAATCCAACCGCCTGCAACTGCAGAAACGATGAAGGAAAAAGCTTGACAGAATAATTGGCTCTGCCGCTTAATTGCCAGATATCAGTCTTTTTACCAAAACGCTTATAAAAAGAAGCTTCTCCCGAAAAGCCTTTTAGGGGATAAGGGTTATAATCAACATTCTGGTAAGATAAAGTATAGCTGATATCGGGGTATTTGATACTCTTAGCGGAATCCGGCAAATAGCTGGAATTAAGTTTTATAACCTCGTTATCAACAGATAGGCTGTTATACGAAATTCTAAAAGTATGACGCGTTTTAATAGCCGGACGGTAAGTATATGCAAAATCTGCAAACATTCGTTTTTGAAGATACTTATCGGGATTTTTTACGAAGGCGAGTTTGTTTGGCAAAACAGGGTCCATACCATAATTAAGCTCTCGGTTGTTGCTGAAACCGAAACCGAAGTTGATACCATTTTTAAGCTTATTGTCAATATTGGGATTATCGTACCGCAGAGATATTTGCTGCGTATAACCAGAGATCAGCCACACATTCAGGTTGTCGTTTCTGCCGCTGACGTTGTTTTGCATAAACTTCAGTCCATATTCTATCCTGTCTAACCGGTGATTTTCTTCGACCCACCATTCATTAAAATTGCGGCTCACGATTTTAAAATAAGGAATTGGAAATAAGTACCAGCGTTCCTTTACTTCTATATCAACAAAAACATGATTGCTGTCGATGGTAAGCAACTTTATATCAACATCTACAAACAGCGAAGTATTTATCAACTGCTGCTTGCACAGGTTTAGTTTAGCAGCCAGTTCGCGGCTTAGAATGTAGTCGCCTTTTTTAAAAGGCACTTCACGCTGAATAATGTAGGCTTTTGTTTTTCTAAAACCGGTTAAAATAATATCTGAGATCTGGACTAAAGCATTTACAGAATCTACGGCAGCAGACTGAACGGTAACCGGTGACGGCGGCGCTTTTTCAATTACCTGAGAATATAACCTTACTGTTGTAAAGAAAAAAACAACCGGTAAGAGAAACAGTATCCTGCCCAAATTTTCCATTTCAGGGAGCCCATTTTTTTGTGGTGTAAATGTAAAAAGCGAAGAAATACTAAAATGTGAAAGAGGATGACATTAACAATATAAATTGAATACGCAAAGCGGTTTTCCCTTTAGACTTTTAAATATGACATCAGATGATCATAATTAAAACGTAACTCATTTTCATACTGCTCCTCACCTAAAAAATATCTCACGCTGTATTCATAACGCTGAAAAGTGGAAAGTATGTCTGAAATTTCCACTTTATTTATTTTGATAGTTACGATTAAAAGGCCTGTTTCGTTTTCGAAGAAAGTATTAAACTGGGTGATATACGCATCATTTGTTTCGACAAGGCGGCTGATTTCACCAAAAGAATAATTTTTACGCTCCATTTCGAGAACAATAATTGCTCCCGGCTCTTCTGCGCCTGTAAATTGAGATGCTGCTTTTATCAGGTCTGAAGAAGGAATGTTACCAAGCAGTTCCTGCTCATTATTTACCACCGGAACGATGGAAAGATTATTTTGCGAAGCTAATTTTAGGGCAGATAAAAAATGTTCATTCAGCTTAACTGCTTTTTGCAGCATGCTTCCCATGATGACATGCACGGAAGAATTTTCATCTGCATCTAATAGATCGCCTTTACTTATTAACCCAAGATATTTTTTGTGATCTGTTACGGGAATGTGAAAGATATCGAAATCGTCCATTAATTGTAAAGCAGAAAAAATGGTATCATCAGACTCAACGGCAGGGAGATGGTTTGTTATTAATTGATTAGCTAACATTCAGGGGATCCTCTGTTTTTTCATTAAGTTACTCAAAACCTAAGCCAGAGTAGCAGCAGGTTGCAGGTTCTTACTTAAGAATTGCTCAAGTATGAAATTAAATTCTGCCGGAACCTCCATCATAGGGGCGTGACCGCATTTGTCAATAAAATGCAATTCACTATTTGGAATTAGTTTTTTAAACTCTTTTGCTACAAAAGGCGGTGTAATAGTATCGTTGTTGCCCCAGATAAGACAGGTAGGCTGTTTTATGCTGCTAAGCTCTTCGCCCAGGTTGTTACGAATGGCGCTTTTTGCTAAAGCTATAATTTTAATGACCTTAATTCTGTTATTGGTTATTTCGAACACTTCATTTACCAGTTCATCTGTGGCCATTGCCGGATCATAAAAGGTAAGCTCTGTTTTTTTACGGATGTATTCTCTATCACCGCGTTTGGGATAACTGTCGCCCATGCCGCTTTCAAAAAGACCCGAGCTACCGGTAAGCGTTAGGGTTTTAATTTTTTCAGGATGTTTTAAAATATGAACCAAAGCTACATGACCGCCTAAAGAATTGCCCAATAAATGAACGTTGTTGTAACCACGGGCATCAATAAACCGGTGAACAAATTTTGCCAGACCACCAACCGTTGTATGAAAAATGTCAAGCTCAAACAGTGGAAGCATGGGTATTACAACCTTAAAGCTTTGGCTGAAGTAATCGAGAAGGTCTTTAAAATTGCTAAGTGCACCAAATAATCCGTGAAGCAGAACCAGGGGCTCGCCTGTCCCTGCCTCTATAAATTTAAACTTGTCCTGTTGTTTTATTTCGTACTTCATCTCGTATTACTGGGCTATTGGCAAACAATCTTATTTCTACAAATAAACAGAAATAATATGAAACTATGCTTTGGCTTAGGTAAACAAACTGATACTCTTACTATAATACAGCTAAATTACCCAAAAGTTGAACAATATATACGGCCCGCTGGATAAGATTCCAGCTAACGGGACATGTAGTGTATTGCCGAATAATAAAAAAAAGTACAAGTGTGCGACGCAACGATGTAAAATAGTAGTAATGCAGCCCGGCTCCCAAAAAATACTGCACATTCTTATGCGGCAGAAAGTATAATACCGGCAGGTCTACGCTTTCTCATGTACGCCTTCAAAAAAACGGGTGAGATCAGAAAAAAGATGGCTGAAAAACGGTATAAGCTTGCCTAAACCACTCATTACTTTGGGGCCAAAAGGCTCAACAAAAGAATAGGTTTGTGAGGAAGCTTGTGCGGCTGCAGAAATAAGGTGTAGGCGGGTGGCAAAAAATAAAATAACACTGTAGATCATCAGATACATGACAGCGTATAAAACAATACCAGCGAGGGTATCTAACCAGCCAAGAAAAAAAATACCGGCTACTTTTTTTATAAGAGCCGCCGCCCATCTTACTATAAAAACTACGGCTATAAAAACGATGAGAAACGAAAGAAAAGGCAGCCAGTAACCACTTACATTCATCGTTTTGTGTAAATGAGTTGCCACAACAGCAGATAACTTTAGCGCAGCCGCCAGGCCAATTATGAAAGCAAGCAATGAAAAAACAGCCACAATAAACCCTTTGCTTATTCCTTTAAAAACGGCCATTATCATTAAAATAAAAAAAACAATATCAATGAACATAGGCAGTCAGTTACTTCAAAATTCCGGAAAGGGGAATAAGTTATCTATTTTAAAACAATGGTTAGCAGGAAAGTTATTTTGAAAGCAGTTCTTTTACAGCAGTCGAGATGGCTTTACCTTCTGCCTTTCCGGCTAACTGCTTGGTAGCGGCTGCCATTACTTTTCCCATATCGGCAGGCGAAGAAGCGCCTAAGCCGGAAATGATCGCGGATAACTCGCTCTTCAATTCATCTGTCGACATTTGCTGAGGCAGAAACTTTTCGATTACCGCAATCTCTTCCTCTTCTTTCACAGCCAGGTCTTCGCGGTTTTGTTTTTTATAAATTTCAAGACTATCGCGTCTTTGCTTTACCAGTTTTTGCAACATTTTTGTTTCATCTTCTTCTTTCAGTTCGCCACCTGCACCCTCAGATGTTTTAGCTATAATGATGGCAGCCTTTATAGCTCTTAAGCTTCGTAATGCAGCTTCATTTTTAGCCTTCATGGCATCTTTCATGTCTGCCATCACTTTTTGTTCGAGACTCATATTTTGATTGATTTATTAAGTTATTAAATTGAAGATTTACAACTAAGAAGCGAAGATTGAGACTCCATCTCATCAGACTAATTTGTTTGTATTGAGTTGTGTTTCTCTAAATTTTGCATAAAAGTCTTTTGCAAAGTTTTTCATATCGCCGCCCAGTTCGGTTTGCCCTGTGGCACGGCTGTAAGTATCAGCCATTGTCATGATTGTCTGGTAAAAAAAGTCAGCCATTTCATCTACCATCATTTCTTTTGTCCATAAATCTATCCGCAGCGCCGACTTATCGGTTCCATCCCAAAAAGAAATCATCATTGCTTTGGCTCTTTGTGCCATGTCTGCAGTGCTGTCAGAAGCTTTCCACGAAATCTGCTGCGGCACTTTATCCGGGTCTAACTGCACATCAATTGTTATCGTACTGGTTTGCATTTTCTTTTATTAAAAAGTTTTATTTATATGAATATATACTTTCTGCCGCATAAAAATGTACTGTGATTTTTTTTGAGCCGGGCTGCATTACTACTATTTTACATCGTTGCGTCGCACTCTTCTGCTTTTCATTCTATATTCAGCAATGCACAACCTTATCCGCGTGCAGTATAGTTTGCAAAAGTAAGGCAGTTTATTTTGAAACTGCCTGTTCTGCCAGTTGCCATAAAAGCGCCGCAGTTTTATCCCAGGTAAATAAATGTGTTCGTTGTTTTCCCTCTTCTATCAACTTATTTCGAAGTTGCTCATCTTTAAAAATCTTCTTCATTTGCTCTGCAATTTCTTCCGGTTTGGCAGGGTCGGCATACAAAGCAGCTTCTCCCGCTATTTCGCTCATAGCGCTGTTTGAAGTTGTAATGGCCGGTACTTCACACTGCATCGCCTGCAATACGGGCATCCCGAAGCCTTCGTACAACAATAGAGAAATCAAGGCATAAGAGCCTGCTATCACACTTGACAATACAGTGTCAGAAAGATTATCTGTAAAAAATACGTCATCCCGGTACTTGTAAGAGTTGAACTTATCCTGCTTCATTTCATGATTTGAAAGGGTTGCTGCTATAACCAGTTTCATATTTGTCTTCTGCCACTTTTTAAAAATTGAAAAGGCTTTTAATACATTAACCAGGTTCGAACCCGGATAAAGACCTGCTGTAAAAACAAAATATTCGCATCCGGCGGCATATTGCTGTTTTATTTCCTCCTTCTGCTGCCAGTCAACAGGTTTAAACAGTGACCCCGCAGCGCTTGCCACAGTATAAATTGTCTTTTCGCCCGTCTTATAATTGACTCTCAATTCCTGGTTTATAAAGTCTGACGGTACAGCAATTGCTGCGGCTTTTTTTATAAAATCAAAAGTATTTTGTTGATAATAAGTACGGGGATAATCAGCAGTGTTTGAAAGTTTTTGATGAAGAAAAGCAAGATCATGAATAACCAAAACCTGTGGCACGGAAGTATGTAAGCTGCATAAACCATTCAAAGCTATAAATACATCCGCCTTACATTTTTTTAAAGCCAACGGCAGCTTTATATCATACCACCATTTGTACATCAACATGTTTTTGGGACGGGGAGTAATGGTTATTACCGAAACATTTGCAGCAAAACCGGCAAAGCCATTTGATGCATCATCAAAAAAAAAGATAAACTGGTGTTCGGTATGCAGCTTTACCATGCGTTCAACAACTTCCTTTGCAAAACTTTGCAACGCCGGCATTTTTTCATTCTGCAAAAACCTTGTGTCAACTGCTACTCTCATCGGCAGTAAAGGTATGGCTGATTGAAATAATGTACTTTAGTCTCCAGGCGGAAGGTTTCAACTTCCCCAGCATCGGCAATACTTATTTGTATGTAGAATATGGCTCAAAAATTCATGATTTGATTTGAATTGAGAAAATCAGGCAAGAAATTGATAAATTTACTGACATTCGGGTAGCAACATGAAAGCAAAATACATCAATCCTTTTACGGACTTTGGATTTAAGAAGATCTTTGGTGAAGAAGCAAGCAAGCCATTGTTGATTGACTTTTTGAATTCCCTATTGCCTCAACAGAACAAAATTGTTGATCTTTCTTTTAAAAAAACTGAACAATTAGGACAAACAGAAATGGATAGAAAAGCTGTTTACGATATTTACTGCGAAAATGAAAACAGTGAAAAGTTTATTGTAGAACTTCAAAAAGCGAAACAAAACTATTTTAAGGAGAGAACCATTTATTATTCAACTTTTCCAATTATGGAGCAAGCTGAAAAGGGAGAATGGAATTACAATTTGAAAGCTGTTTATTGTGTAGGCATTTTAGACTTTACATTCGACGACTACAAGAGTGAACCTGAGAAAAATGAAGTAGTTCACACTATTAAACTCAAAAATCAAAACTGTAAAACATTTTATGAGAAATTAACTTACATATATCTTGAAATGCCTCTCTTCAATAAAACCGAAGATGAGTTAGAAACGCGGTTGGACAAGTGGCTGTACTTTATTAAGCATTTAGAAGATTTTCAAACCATTCCTGAAATTTTTAAAGATGAAGTGTTTGAACAAGCATTTGAAAAAGCAGAACTTGCCCGGTTTGGACAAGCAGAATTAGACAGTTATGAATACAGCCTGAAAGTATTCAGGGATAATAAGGCTGTGTTTGATTATGCAACAACTACAGCCTTTGACGAAGGAAAATCAGTAAGAAATATAGAAGTAGGCAGAACGCTAAAAAAACGTGGAGTTCCTATTGATATAATTATTGAAGCAACAGGACTTTCTAAAACTGAGATAGATAAGCTTTAATGGAATATACTGCGCCTAAAAAAGAGTATTGCCAATAGCGGAGCTTAACGTTAGAGCACTTGGCAGCAGTTCTCTATCAATTTCTTTCCACAAGTTTGAAGTTCAGACTAAACTTCTTTCAATTAGTTCCTCTGTGTCAGTGTCAAAAACTAATATTCCTTCATCGCTGTCGTTTAATTGTCCTGCCAGTACACCTTTTCTATTCCAAACAGATGTTTTTCCTCCACATTCGAAGTCGTCACAATACCCGACACAGTTAGCCATGAATACTGTCATCGAATATTTTTTTGCAATGCCTGATAAAGTTTTAACGGCTTTTTCAACCCCGCTGACTGATTTGGCAACACTTGCTGCATACACTTCTGCTCCGATTTTATGAGCATTTTCAGCATGTTCTGGAACCAATACTTCATAACAAATCGCCAGTGCAATATTTGTTTTGTTGTTTACTGAGCAAGTAAGATTTTGTCCGCTTACAAAAAATGGTTCTTCATCAGCGTGCAGGTATTTTTTTGAATAGGTTTGTCTCGCCTGGTGTGGATGAAAAAGAACCATGCTGATGCAAATGCCTGCATTGGTTTTTGTTGGTACGCCAAGTGCGATAGTTATCTGCTTTGTATTGCTGATTTGCTGAAAATCATCAAACCGGCTGTCATCCTGGTTAGTTGCTAATTCCTGTGCAAGTCGTGGTTCGTAACCTGTTATTGATAGCTCGGGGAAAATAATGGTATCTGCTCCATTTGAGATGGCCAGGTCTATCAATCTTTTATGATTAACAATATTGCTTTCAATATCTCCTTTGACAGGCTTTGTTTGTGCTGCACAAATTTTCATTTGGGGTTTGGTTTGATTAAAGAAACAGGTAATTGATCAATACATACATGCAGTTAGGCATTCTCTTTTTTGAATGTTATTTATCATTCTCACGGAGTAGGTTCTGATCTTGTTGCTGGTTTGTCTCACAGCAGAGACAGAAATAAATCAAGCCCAACAATTTCACGGGTTGTAAACTTCCCGCCTTATGAGTTTCCAGTAAACGAGGCAAGTAGTGCATTGCTGAATAACGAACAAATTGTACAAGTGTGCGACGCAACGATGAAAAATAGTAGTAATACAGACCGGCTCATAAAAACTCATTACACTACTTGTACCGTCATTACGGGATATTTATGCTGCGCTCACTATAACAACTTAGACATACCACATCATGAAGGAGTGTCTCAACCTTTGCCTCACATATCAGTCGTGATCTTCTTATAGCTCGCTATCAACCCTTTTATTAAAGACGAACTAAAACCCTGGTGTTCCATTTCATTCAAACCGGCAATAGTACAGCCTTTGGGTGTAGTTACTTTGTCTATTTCCTGCTCGGGATGCGAGTTGTTTCTTAGTAATAGATCGGCAGCGCCTTTTACCGTTTGCGCTGCAATGAGCGAAGCTACTGCTGCGCTGAACCCGATTTCAATTCCTCCCTGTATATTGGCGCGGATATAACGCATTGCATACGCAGTTCCACAAGCGCCAAGAACGGTTGCTGCATCCATTAGTTTCTCATCAATAGTGATCGTTTTTCCCAACTGGTCAAATGTCTGCTCTACATACTTTATCTGTTGTGCATCAGCATATTGTTTGCAAATACAAGTCATGCTTTCACCAATGGCAATGGCAGTATTGGGCATGGCACGAAAAACCGGCAGTTGTTTTTCCCGCGCGAAGACGACCAACCGCGACGCGCC
>CAXUMK010000070.1:9030-13386 GCA_964251885.1 uncultured Segetibacter sp.
AGGTAATTGCTTTTCAATGATGGCATAAATATCTTTTATAAAAACCCCCGTTACAACAGATACCAACAGATGCCTTGCTTCATCAAGTGTTGGTTGTATACCCAGCAGTACTTCCTGCACCTGGAAAGGTTTTACGGCAACAATAATGACATCGCCAAAACCCGCGGCTTCATTGTTATCGCTGCTAATGTTTGCTCCTTTGTCTTTTAGGGATTGTAGTGTTTGCACATTGCGTTTGGTAATCATAATATCAGTAGGCGCTATGAACCCGCTGCTGATAAGGCCTTCAGCTATTGCTGTGCCTAAATTGCCTCCGCCAATGATCGCTATTTTTTTACTCATAAAGATGATTGAAACATCAAGTAATTTTCATTGCCTTCCATAATTTAATAAATTCTATTCTTAGCGAGGTAATTCCTCACATAATCATCCACACCTTCTTCCAGCGAATAAAAATCATTTGAATAACCGGCTTCTTTTAACTTCTGCATATTTGCTTCGGTGAAATACTGGTATCTCTCCCTGATATCTTCAGGCATATCAATATATTTAATAGCAGGATCCAAATCAAGACCTTTAAAAGTTGCCTTCACAAGGTCTTCAAACGTTCTGGCGCTGCCTGTTCCCAGGTTGTAAATGCCTGATGAAAGCTGAGAGTTGTCGGACAACGGACGAGTGTTTAAGGACGACGGACGATGGACGACGGACGACAGACTGTTTTCTTCTGTCATCTCCCAACTGTCATCTGTCATCTGTACACTGTCATCTGTCATCTGCAACCTGTCATCTGTCATCTTGTACTGCATCATCATCCAGCCAATAACCTTTACCACATCTTTTACATAAATGAAATCGCGGAGTTGCTGACCATCTTCAAAACCTTCTTTATGGCTTTTGAACAGCTTTACAACACCATCTTTTTTTATCTGGCTACATGCATGAAAGATTACGCTTGCCATTCTCCCTTTATGATATTCGTTGGGACCGTATACATTAAAGAACTTTAATCCGGCCCAGAAAGGCGGGCAGCTTTGCTGGTGTAAAGCCCATTTATCAAACTCATTTTTGCTTATTCCATAAGGATTGAGCGGATGTAACTTCTCTACATCTTTTTTATCATCATATCCCAATTCTCCGCCGCCGTAAGTCGCTGCAGACGAAGCATAAATTAACGGAACCTGCTTTTCTGTACAATAGTTCCAAACCTGCTGCGAGTATTCAACATTCAGTTCCTGGTGAATGGCGTAGTTAAATTCGGTGGTATCAGTTCGGGCGCCGAGGTGAATAACAAAATCAATTGCAGGATTATGCTGTTCGAGCCAGTCAAATAAATTGTACCGCTCTACAATCGCTTCAAATTTTTTTCCTTCCCAGTTTCTGCGCTTTTCCTCCACTCCAAAATCATCCACCAAAATCAATTTTTCATAACCTTGCTCATTCAGGTACTGAACCATACAGCTTCCTATAAATCCTGCAGCACCGGTTACAATAAGATGCCGCCCCCCCGCCCCTAAAGGGAGGCTTTGCGCCAGCTCCCCTTCGGGGGAGCTGAGGTTTTCTTCTCTCTCTTCTCTCTTTAGGGCTGGGGCTACTAACATTCTTTCAATAGCCGTATCATACCATTCTTTCCATTCATTAATATGACCCCAATATTCGCCCTCCATATCTATGTTGCTTTCCGTTACAATCCCTAAATACTCGTGAGGAATATTCAGATCTTTTAGCTGCGACAACAACTCTTCGGCATTCTTGAGGGTACAACTAATCACAACCCGGCCTTGCGCTTCTCCAAACCAATAAGCATCTTTACGAATGTTCTTTGCACTTTGCTGAACATCAAAACCCAAACGGCGGGGAAAACCACTTTCGAGCAGCGCCGTAATCAGTCCGCCTTCACTTATATCATGTGCGCTTTGTAATAATCTTTTTTTGATTAGCTGCTTAATAGCTTGCTGTATCTCAAATTCTTCTTCTATATCAAAATAAGGTGCAGGAGAGTATTCAACTCCTTTTATCTTATGCAGATACTCCGAGCAGTTGATGTCATTCCGGCTCTTGCCAATCAGATAAATAACATCTCCCTGCTGTTTAAAATCCATCGTCATTTTATCTGCCGGATCATCCAGTACACCTACCATTCCAATTGTTGGCGTAGGGTACACAGCGCCATCGGGGTTTTGATTGTAAAAGCTGACATTGCCCCCGGTTACAGGTGTATCAAATCTCCGGCAGGCTTCACCCATTCCTTTTACCGCATACACAAACTGGTAATAAACCTCGGGGTCGAATGGATTTCCAAAGTTCAGGCAATTGGTTACACCTATCGGCTCGCCACCCGAACAAACAATATTTCTCGCAGCTTCGGCAACGGCTATCATTGCACCTTTGTACGGGTCGGCAAAGACATAGCGGCTGTTGCAATCCACCGTAATGGCCAACGCTTTCCCGGTTCCTTTTGCCAGCACAATAGATGCATCGCTTGGCGCATTTGTACTTAGGTTTGCAGCGCCGACCATGCTGTCATACTGGTTATAAATCCATCTTTTACCAGCTATGTTAGGGATTTGAATAAGCTTCCTGGCAACCAACTTTATATCTTCTGACAGTGAAATGCTTTGAGGGTCAAAAGCTTTTATTTTTTCAAAATAGGCAGGCTCCCTGTACTCACGGTCATTTTGCGGAGCACCGCCGCCAAGCACCAGGCTTTCTGCATGTAATACCGCTTCTAATTCTCCATTCATATAAAACTGCAGAAGCCCGGTATCAGTGACCTTTCCTATTTGCTGACAGGGCAAATCCCATTTATCAAAAATCTTTAGTACACTTTCTTCCCTGCCTTTTTCAATTACTACCAGCATTCTTTCCTGGCTTTCACTCAGCAGCAACTCCCATGCTTTCATATTTTTCTGGCGTGTAGGCACTTGGCTCAGGTTAATTTCCATACCTGTACCGCCTTTGGCGCTCATCTCTGCAGTAGAGCAAATAATGCCAGCCGCACCCATATCCTGCATGCCGACAACGGCTCCTGTTTTAATTATTTCAAGACACGCTTCCAGCAATTTTTTTTCCTGAAAAGGATCGCCGACCTGTACTGCCGGCAATTCTTCCACGCTTTCGGCTGTTATATCTGCGCTGGCAAATGAAGCTCCGCCCATTCCATCTTTACCGGTTGCGCTTCCCACTATAAATACCGGGTTACCAATTCCTTCAGCAGTAGCGCTTACAGTTTCGCCGTTTTTTACAATACCTACGCTCATGGCATTTACCAACGGATTGGTGTGATAGCGCTCTTCAAAATACGTTTCTCCGCCTACAGTCGGTACACCAAAGCAGTTACCGTAATGTCCAATACCATGTACAACACCTGCCACCAAATGCTGAGTCTTTGCTTCATTCAAATTTCCAAATCGTAAACTGTTAAGCGCTGCAATTGGCCTTGCACCCATTGTAAAAATATCGCGATGTATGCCTCCAACACCAGTCGCTGCACCCTGAAAAGGTTCTATTGCGCTGGGATGATTGTGGCTTTCAATTTTAAATACCACACCATAACCGTTACCAATATCCATAAGACCCGCGTTTTCATCACCCGCTTTTACCAGCATTCTTTTGCCGTCTCTTGGAAGTGTCTTAAGCCATTTGATGGAGTTTTTGTAACTGCAATGCTCGCTCCACATCACACTGTAAGCGCAGAGCTCTGTAAAGTTGGGTGTACGCCCCATAATCTTTTTTATAAGCTCAAATTCTTCGTCTGTCAGGCGAAGCTGACGTGCAGTTTGTACGTTTATTTCCATAACGCTGCGAAGGTAAGAAAGTGAGGCAAGGAGGCAAGTGGAGTTTTGATGAAAACAAAAGCCCTTGCAGTTGCTGCAAAGGCTCTTTAAGAAAATTTTCAATGCTTAATTTTCAATGCTCAATACTCATTCCTGTTCGAATGAGTTAAGCAGGAGTCTTATACTGTGCAAGTGATATAAAAGTGATTAGGATTTTTTGAGCCAAACTGAATTACTACTATGACTCATCGTTGCGTCGCACTCTTGTACTCTTCATTCTTTATTGGACCAGCCCGAAGCCGCTAATTTTATCCATGACAACTGTAGCTATGATTTTCCAGGCAATTGAAATATAACCTGTTGTTCAATCTGAACAGGAACTTTATGGCCGTTCTGCACACCCGGTTTCCAATCACCTGAGTTTTTAATTAACCTGATTGCTTCTTCTTCCAGCCCATATCCTTTATCACTTAGTTTTTTAAAGTCAGTTAATTTACCTTCATCATTTACAATAAACTGTATTAAAACAGCGCCTTCAATTTTGTTTTGAATGGCTTCTTTGGGATATTGCATACTACTGCTT
>CAXUMK010000070.1:13396-21857 GCA_964251885.1 uncultured Segetibacter sp.
TTATATAATCAGCAAAACCCTTCATACCTTTTGGGTAAAATGGCGGATTTTCTACTCTGGTAAATACTTTATTGTATCTTATTTGTTCTTGCTGATATTTTTGCTTTTCTTCCAGGAAAACTTGTTGATCCTTAAGGTTCTGTTGCCGTTTTTTAAGATAAGCCTGTTGCTCATCTCTCTGTTTATTAGCTGAACCTAAAGTTGATTGCTCTTGCAGATACTTTTGCTTTTTTTCAAGGAAGTCTTGCTGGTCTTTAAGGTTCTGCTGTTCATCAAGGAGCTTTTGCTGGTTCACCAGATACTCTTGCTTTGCATCATTGTACTTTTGCTGATTTTCTATGTTATTCTGCTCATCTTTAAGATAGTTTAGATGTTCCACTTTGTATTTATCGGGAGGTCCTGTTGTTATTTCCATAACACCATTCTTACCTTTTTCTCCATATTTTTTTATTGCTTCTTCACCGGCAAATACATTTACTTGTCTTATCTGCGATACATCTGTTTTAGAAAATTCTTCCCAGGAAATGAGCTTTCCATTAAGCACAATTAATTTTTTTTTCATCTTTCCTGTATCACTTTCAATGTATATTTTAGCAGCTTTAACTTCAACCTTACTTTCAGTAGAATCTCTTAATGTATCTGAAAATTTAATTGTACTGTCATTACTTCCATTGAGTTTATGCTCCTTCTTTTTTGTTGTATCCTGAAAATCTGCATTGGTTAATTTTCTGGCTGCCGCTTCCTCGCCTCCTGAACTTTCATTTCTATTTATTACAATGTAACTCTCTATTTTTTTTGATGTATTCGTTCTTTCTTTTTTAAGAGTGAAGGCAAAAAGCACGCATGTAAACATTAATAAGGGTAAGATGGCGACCCGGCGCAAATAAGAATAGCTGGTTTTTTTTGATGTCGTAAGCATAAGTAATCTTCGTTTTACAGGTGAATAAAAAAATGAATTGGTAAGAGGAAATGCATATTGAGGATAAGCCGCTTTTAAAAGCATGGAAGCAAAGGCTGTTACGTCTCCGTCCTGCACAGTTTTCTCATCGGCTATAAATTCATGTATCAGGTTTAGCTCTTTACAAATAAGCCACATAAACGGATTATACCAGCCAACTGTTAGCAGAAGGTTCAAAAACATTTTGTCTGCACTATGTTTTTCGTACACATGAACCAATTCATGTTTAAGGATCTGTTCTCCACCTGAAGTATTCAAATCAATGTGTTCATTCCAGAAAATAAATTTAAAAAAGGAGAAGGGAGTTCCTTTTGCATTACTAAAAACAAAATAAATGTCGTTCCATTTTTCTTTGCGGTTTCTGCTGATAAGAAGGCTTATTCTTACAATGGTTATAATAACCTTTGTAAGAAATACAACAGAGATGAAAGCAAAAGCAAGGAGCATTACCATTTCCCAATTCCATATAAACCCGGTAGTTACTTCTGCTTCTTCAACATAGCTGTTGCTGCCGGCTACTACAGCTAACAGTTTTATTACTTGTGGTTGCTGAATACTATCTTTCCAAAACTCGATCTTTATTAAGGGAATTACCCATGATAGCACAACAGACGCCAGCAGATAAAACCGGTTGTATACATGAAACTTTTTGTTTCGCAATGCTACCCAGTAATAGCCAAACAAAATGGCGCTGCATAGCATTACTTTCAATAAGTACCAGGCAAAAGTTAGCATCGACTTATTTTTTTTGTTTTTTAATTTGTTTCAGCAGCAACTCGAGGTCGGCTATGCTCAGTTTGTCTCTATCGACCATAAAAGAAACAGCATTGCTGAACGAGCCATCAAAATACCCTTCGACCAATGTTTTTATAGAGTTATGAGAGTACTCATCTTTAGCAACCAATGCACGGTATTGATTTAAACGGCCAAAGGTTTCAATTCCTACAAATTTCTTGTCAACCAGAATTTTTAAAATGGTGGCTACTGTATTGGAATGAGGTTTTGGCGCAGGCAGCACATCAATAATATCTTTTAGAAACCCTTTTTCCAGCTTCCATATTGCCTGCATAATTTGTTCTTCGGCTTTCGTTAATATTTTTATCATTTCAACTAAAAGTTTAGTTGTAACAAATGTAATAACTATTTTTTTAGTTATAAAACTATTTTTTTAGTTTATTATAAAATAACTGCCTCCTTTCACTTATACTGCACTTGGTATAAGATTGCCGCTAACGAGACAAGTAGTGCATTGCTGAATAATGAACAAGGCGTAAAAGAGTGCGACGCAACGATGTAAAATAGTAGTAATGCAGTCGGGCTCCCAAAAAATCACTGCACTACCTGTCCCGTTCATACGGATTTTTATGCGACGTCAAGTATAAGGCTGCAGGTATTTTTGTTAAAGCCTTCTGCAACATAATAACACGTAAACATAAACGCAGAAAAATTTTGCCGCTCGGCAAAAGCTGATAATTTTGTTCTGTTTAACTCTAATTAAAAATACTATCATGAACAAAGCTGAACTGATCGCAAAAATCTCTGAGGATGCTGATATAACTAAAACACAGGTGAATACAGTTTTAGACTCTTTTGTAGATACAGTAACTAAAACATTGAGAACCGGAGAGAAAGTTACCCTGGTTGGATTTGGAACTTTTTCCGTTTCTAAAAGATTGGCACGAAATGGCCGAAACCCGCAGACAGGCGAGGTGATAAAAATTAAAGCAAAAAAAGTAGCTAAGTTTAAAGCAGGAAAAGAGCTTTCAGCAAGAATATAAATTGGAAAAGATTTTATGGTTATAAAAAAAACAGGACAGCCTGTTTTTTTTGTTTAAAGAGATTGAAAGTGCGGCTGCAAAAGACTCGTTTATTATGCTTTGATTAATTAATCAACTTAGTGTAGGTTTGCAGCCTGTTATTTAAAAACTATTTAAAGAATTTTTATGGGAAGAGGTGATAAAAAAACTAAAAAAGGAAAGATTTTCAAGGGTTCTTTTGGCAAGAGCCGTCCTGCAAGAGTTGCAAAAGCAGCTAAGCCTGCAGCAGAAAAAAAAGAAGCTTAATTGGTTTTACGGTTGATTGAGGAAAACGATACAGTTCTTATCTCAATCAACCAAAGCTGATTATATAGTTGCTAATCAGGGAGCTAATCTTTCAATGCTCCACTTTTCTTCCTTCTTTGTATATACTATCCTGTCGTGCAGCCGGCTTCTGCGGCCCTGCCAAAATTCTACCTTTACGGGTTTTACAATGTACCCGCCCCAGTGTGGCGGTCTTAGTACATTTTGTTCACCAAACTGCGCCTCGTAACTCAGTACATTTTCTTCGATAATATTTCTGCCTGCAATCGGTGTGCTTTGCGGCGACGCCCATGCCGCTATTTGGCTTTTAACGGGTCTGGATGCAAAATATGCGTCGCTTTCTGCCGGGCTTACTTTTTCAACAGCGCCTTCAATTCGTACCTGGCGCTCGAGTTCTTTCCAAAAAAATATGAGGGCTGCATGCGGGTTTTTAGCCAATTCTGTTCCTTTATGACTCAGGTAATTTGTAAAAAACATAAATCCTTCGGTTGTAATCGCCTTTAGCAATACAATGCGGGCCGAAGGCATTCCATCAGTAGTAGCTGTGGCTAATGTCATTGCATTTACTTCTTCAATCTTGCTGTCTACCGCTTCGCTCCACCAGTTATTGAATTGAGCTATCGGGTCGTTTAAAACATCTTCTTCCAGCAAAGACCGCAGCTTGTAATCCTTTCTTATATCTGCAATTGACTGCTCCATGTATTTCGTTTAATTTGTCACTGAGTCATTAAGCCATTAGTCATTGAGTTATTGAGTTATTTTCGACTTAGCTTACATAAGTTCCCACGTCCATTCCCTGCACAACTTCTAACAAAGTGCCGGGAGTATTCATGTCAAAAACAATGATTGGAAGGCTGTTTTCCTGGCATAGGGTAAAGGCGGTCATGTCCATTACTCTCAGGTTTTTATTGATGACCTCAGCAAAGGAAATTTTATCATAGCGTTTTGCCGTTGGGTCTTTTTCGGGGTCGGCAGTGTAAATGCCATCGACACGAGTTCCTTTTAAAATTACATCAGCCTTAATTTCGATAGCTCGTAGCGAACCTGCGGTGTCAGTTGTAAAATACGGGTTGCCTGTGCCGGCTCCAAAAATGACTACGCGGCCTTTTTCAAGATGGCGAATGGCGCGGCGGCGGATATAAGGTTCAGCAATTTGCTCCATCTTTATGGCGCTTTGCAATCTGGTATACACGCCTACTTTTTCAAGCCCTGCCTGCAAAGCCATTCCGTTTATAACGGTCGCCAGCATGCCCATGTAATCTCCCTGTGCTCTTTCAATACCTGTCTCAGCCTCATTCATGCCACGGTAAATATTGCCGCCGCCAATTACAATGGCAAGCTGCACACCCAGTTCTACAACCTGTTTTATGTCTTGTGCGTACTGTGCAATTACAACCGGGTCAAGCCCAAAATTTTTATCACCCATCAAAGACTCACCACTCAGTTTTAGAAGAATTCGTTTGTATTTAGGAAGCATGTAACACTGTTTTCGGTGCAAAGAAACAAAAAGTAACGGTTGAAAAAAGTTTCATCTTTCCCCAATACCCATAAGCGAAATAATCTTTTTATTTAACCGGCAGAAGAATTTTAGTGGATCATCCGTTGCGAATACAAAATAGCAAAACACCGGGGAAAGTAAAAATTGCCTGCATTAAACAACCATTCATACTACATTTAGTCTTTAAGCGTTAATTAATTTTCATAGCGGGAATTTTAAGTTTATAGTTTAGTTATTTTTAAACTTTAACTGTACTTATTGAATGCATTACCTTTATTGTTGTTTAATACATTTTTAAAACACTTTATGATTGCAGCATTAAATGATAACACGATAAATACAGTTATATCCTCCCTTCAACACACAGAAAGGACTATTGCTGAAGGATCTGACGAGCATTTGGATTTGATATTAGACGTTAAAAGGGATGTTATAGCAATGACAGAGGCAACAAAGAAATTAGTTGCCGAAATCGAACAAAATTTTAATTCTTTTAGTGAAGAAACAGCAAAAGACGCTGTGGTTAAATTGTTTCCCTGCTTCAGGATGGCCTATCAATTAATTTCGTTGATAAAAAGAACTATTCTTTACAATTCAGTTAAAAGCGATATAAGCTTATTCAACATTGAATTAGACGAGTTGAAAGAGTTTGTCAGTGATTTATCCAGATATAAAGTTCAGAAAAATGAAGAGCTAAGAGCGCTATTCAATGACGAAAATTGATAAGGTGATTAACTTTTTTTCAATATCTGCCTTTAGGGATAATTTAGCTAAATATCTTAAAAAGGATACATACACAAATTGTAAAAACGATTTGTGTATTTTTTTTAAAGGAAAGTCAATTGAAGATATTTTTAATTCCCCTATTTTGTTGGCTCCTAATAACCAGTTTAGGTACATTAAATCAAGACTAAATAATTCAAATTTAAATACTGGCAAAAGCGGCTCTTACAGATTGTATTATTATGTTGATGTTGTCAACCAAAATGTATTTCTATTAGGATTTTACCCTAAAACGGGTAAATATGGAAGGGGTGATTTAACTGATAGCGAGGAAAAGATAATGATTAAGCAATATAAAGCTGAAAAAAAGGCCGGAGCTTTAATCGAGCATGATATTAATCATTGCTTTGAAGAAATTCCAAAAAAAATTGTGTAGCGCTCCGTTTGACTTTCTGTTTTCTATTATGCCTTTTTCTATTATAGTTATAGTTGTCAAGGGATAAATTGGTGACTTGCCCAATAAAGAATGAAAAGTAGAAGAGTGCGACGCAACTGTTGACTCATAGTAGTACTCAAGCCTGGTTCAAAAAAATTCTATTTACCTTTTTATCCCTTTTGCAGTATAAAAAACAATATGCAGCCTACATTACCGCAATCATGCTTATTTCAACGTTTACATTTCTGGGCAATCCTTTTACAGCCACGGTTTCTCTTGCAGGATAATCAGCAGAAAAGTAAGAGCCATATACCTCATTAACCGACGCAAATAAACTCATATCGCTTAAGAAAATAGTACTCTTAACCACATGATTAAAATTTATTCCTGCTTCTTCGAGTATCTCATGCAGGTTTCTCATTACCTGGTGAGTTTCTGTAGCTATATCACTTGTAATTAATTCATTGGTTGCAGGATTAAGGGGAATTTGACCGCTAATGAAAATCATATTATTACTAACAATAGCCTGGTTATAAGGTCCGATGGGTGCAGGAGCTTTTGAGGTATTGATTATTTTTTTATCCATATAAATGCTTTAAAATAAAATTCACTCATTTTCCTTCAACGAACAAACATAATTTTACAGGAAATTATCTTCTTTATGCAGAGCCCGGCACCATTCCTTCAAAAAATTTCTCATATTGTCGCTGCTTCTTAATATCGATACCGCGACAGAGGTCGCATCAGTATGCGTTACGCTTAACGGAAGTTTATTAGCGCTTGCAAAGAATGAACACCAGAGAGAGCATGCATCATTCGTTCACACCGCCATCACCGATATTCTGCACCAGGCGGGTTACACTTTAAAAGATATAGATGCCTTCGCAGTTACTTCCGGCCCTGGCAGTTATACAGGTTTGCGTGTAGGAATGGCAACTGCCAAAGGTTTTTGTTATGCATTTTCAAAACCTTTGATTGCTGTTAATACGTTAGAAGTGATGGCAAATGCAGCGCTGGAAGAGATTAACGATATGAAGGAAAACGTACTGCTGTGCCCTATGATAGATGCACGAAGAATGGAGGTTTTTACAGGATTGTACGATTTGCTTCTTACAATTATTCTTCCGCCAGGGGCAGTCATATTAGAAGAAAGCAGTTTTAACGAATATCTCACAGAAAATAAAATAATTTTTTTTGGCAGCGGAAGTGTAAAGTTTAAGGGAGTTAAAACAGACAAAAATGCGTTGTTTCAACACATAGAATTTTCTGCCAAACATTTGGGAAGCCTTGCTGACAAAGCGTTTCAGCAAAATAAGTTTTCAGATGTATCTTATTCTCAGCCAAACTACTTTAAAGATTTCTATACAACCTCAAAAGGGTAAAAAAGGAAAAATATTATTTTAAATTTAATTTTTAAGCATTCATTCATACAAAATATAAATATTCGTTTTTATATTTACTATGATTTTTAAACCCCCTAAAAATTTTATTATGATAACAGCACACCAGAGTATTACTATTTCAAACAAAGAAAACAGCAGCTCTACTAAATTAGATTTTTTGCATTTGAAGAAAGCAGCATTAGTACTGCGGGCTATGAATCACAAGCTTCGCCAGCAAATGATTAAACTGCTTGATGATAATGAAAGAATGACTGTGACCGAGATTTATGTGAAGCTAAGATTAGAACAGTCGGTTGCATCGCAGCATCTTGCTATTCTTCGCCGTGCGGGAATTGTGATTACCCAGCGTGATGGAAAGTTTATTTACTACGGCATAAATTACGAAAGAGTAGCTGAAGTAAACCAGTTTGTAGAAGATTTAGTAGCGTAAGTATATAAAATGTATTCTTCATAAAGGATGTTCAAAAGACATCCTTTTTTATTTTGGCAAACCTTAACCTCACCTCAATAAATAAGCTGCGCCGCTATGCTTATTTTTGCATTTTAAATCATACTGTATGTTCATCAAACAATTGTATACTAACTGCCTTAGCGAAGCTGCTTATTTTATCGAAAGCGAAGGCGAGGCTGCCATCATAGATCCTTTACGCGATATAGAAGAGTACTTACTTTTAGCTAAAGAACGCAATGTCTCTGTAAAATATATTTTCGAAACCCATTTTCATGCAGATTTTGTAAGCGGTCACATTGACCTTTCAAAAGCAACAAAAGCCCCTATTGTTTACGGTCCGCAAACGGAAACCAAGTTTCCGGCTACCATTGCTAAAGACGGTGAGACATTTACAATCGGCAAGCTTCAGTTAACCGTTTTGCATACGCCCGGTCATACCATCGAAAGTACCTGCTATTTGCTGAAAGACGAAAGTGGAAAAGATTATGCAGTATTTACCGGCGATACTTTATTTGTCGGCGATGTAGGCCGCCCCGATTTAATTGGTGGAGACGTAACAAAGGAAGAAATGGCCGGCATGCTGTATGAAAGCCTTCAAAACAAGATAATGCCGCTTGCCGATAATGTGATTATTTATCCTGCACACGGGCCCGGAAGCAGTTGCGGTAAAAATATAGGTACAGAAACACAAAGCACGATTGGCGAGCAAAAGCAAAATAATTATGCTTTAAAGCAGACTTCAAAAGATGAATTTGTGAAGGCGGTTACCGATGGTTTGGCAACACCGCCCACTTATTTTCCGGTAAATGCAAAAATAAACCAGGAAGGATATGAAAGCATGGATACGGTTTTAGAAAAGGGACTTACCGCCCTGTCTGTTGAAGAGTTTAAAATCAAAATGAATGCGGATG
>CAXUMK010000070.1:21867-22577 GCA_964251885.1 uncultured Segetibacter sp.
CGATACACGCCCTGCTTCCCTTTTTTCGCAAGGCTATGTTCCCGGCTCCATTTTCATAGGTTTGGAAGGTAAGTTTGCAGAATGGGCAGGAAGCCTGCTGCCATTCGACAAATCATTGTTATTGATAACAGAGGAAGGAAAAGAGAAAGAAACGATCGTTCGTTTGTCGCGGGTAGGTTTTTCAGATGTGAAAGGTTATCTCAAAGGTGGATATGAAGCCTGGAAAAAGGCAGGTGAGCAATCAGATCTGATTATAGATGTAGAGGCTGATGAGTTGGCAATGGACATACCTTTTGATGAAAATCTGGTGGTGGTAGATGTGAGAAAAGAGGTAGAGTTTGCAGACGGCCATGTAAAAGATGCTGTAAACATTCCATTAGGCAATATGACAGACCCGGCGAGTATGGCCGCTATTGAAGATACCGACAATTTGTACCTGCATTGCGGAAGCGGCTTTCGCAGCATTATTGCGGCTTCACTTTTAAAGCGCCAGGGAATACACAACCTGAGAAACGTAGCCGGCGGATGGGACAAAATAAAAGAGCAGCACGATATAAAAACAGAAAAGGAAGCTTCGGTATTAAACTGACGATGTAGGGTGATAGATTATTCAAAGCAAAGCCTGCATAAGAGATACAAAGGTGAGTAGAATTTTTTTGAACCGGGCTGAGTTACTACTATGAGTCAATCGTTGCGTTGCACTCGTGTAC
>CAXUMK010000071.1:0-432 GCA_964251885.1 uncultured Segetibacter sp.
TTGGGTACCAGCTGAAGAATGGGCATTAAGCATCGTTGTGTCACTCACTTATACGGTTTTTTCGCTATTCGCCTTTGCACGACTTGTCCCGTTTACGGGAAACTCATCCTGGTGAAGTATACAAATATGAGCTAAACCCAGTTTTCTACCTGTAAGCCTTCTACGCGGTTAAATTCTCTTTCATTATTGGTTACTAAAATGTATTGAAGACTTTTAGCATGAGCTGCAATCAAAGTATCTAATGGTCCAATAGGCGTTCCGGTTTTTTCTAAATCAGTCCTTATTTTACCATATTCAATAGCTGCAAAGTAATCAAAATTAAAAATGACAATTGGGATTAGAAATTCGTGGAGGGCTAAAAAATTCTTTTCAGGATTAGCACTTTTCCTTGCCCCGTATTGTAATTCAGCTATGGTTATCATTGATAACGCT
>CAXUMK010000071.1:442-1712 GCA_964251885.1 uncultured Segetibacter sp.
ATGTAGAGAACGGAATTTATCCAAAACCGATTGAGGTTTCTTCTTAATGATGTAAATACAGATATTAGTGTCAAGCAAGTAAGGCATTATTCAAAAGATTCTCTGTTTTGCTGGTTTGGCTGATCTCTATCCATAAAATCAGGAGTAAATTCTGCAAGGCTTTGAAATAAATTTTCCCAGGGCTGATGAAAGGGAATGATATGAATTACGTTTCCGGTTTTTTTTAGATATACCTTACTATCATTTATCTTAAAATCATCGGGAAGTTGAATTAACTGTCCGTCTAAATTTTGTTGTATATCAATTGCTTCAATTTGCATTTGTTATGTCTTTTGTTTTATAAAGTTACATTATTCGGTTTTGATTAACCATTATCAAATACAACGGCATTTTTATTTCATGAATGGACAGTGGAATAAGATTACTCAATTGACAAAGACATAGTTAAGATAGCTTCTTATCCAGCGAAAATTTGAAAATACATCCTATCAAATTGAATCTGGAAAGTCAGAACAAAGTTTCAAAACATAACGAGGAGAATATTTTGTCCAGGCTGCAGGTATTACGTTTGTGTGCACTTACCTTTCCTTAAATTTGTAAAAAAGAGTATGCCTAATTCTCTAAAATATATCGTTGATCAAAGGGGACAAAAAACATCGGTGCTTGTGCCTATAAAAGTATGGGAAGATTTCAACGCTAATTATTTAAAACTTCGAAATAAGCTGGCAGTTTTCGAGTCGATTCGTGAAGGGTTTGATGAAATAAAAGAAGCTAAAAAAACCGGAAAAAAATTGCAAACGCTCCAAGATTTTCTTTCGTGACAGTAACTATTAGAGTCACAAGGAGTTTTAAAACATCAGTAAAACCATTGCTGAAAAAATATCGTTCACTTTCCAGAGACTTGCTTGCTTTAGAACATGAACTGTTAAGTAACCCAAAACTTGGAACGCCTCTTGGCTACAACGCCTATAAAATCAGATTGAAAATTTCCAGTAAAGGAAAAGGTAAAAGCGGCGGAGCAAGAGTTGTTTCTTTAGTAGAAGAAGCAACTGTTGTTGGGCAGATTAATATAGAAGATGAAGTTATTACGGTTAACTTAATCGCCATCTACGACAAGTCTGATACAGCGACGATTAGTGATAAAGAATTAAAGGAATTGATAAAAGCATTACAGCAGGAAGAATAATACAGTAGTAAGAATAATCATGACAAGTAACAGTCTCATTTAACTGAACCAAAAAGAATCAAAAAGTACAAGTGAGTGACACAA
>CAXUMK010000071.1:1722-9821 GCA_964251885.1 uncultured Segetibacter sp.
CGTCTCCAAAAAGAAAAATAAGAAAAAAGAATTTCCATATCTTACGGCCGAAAATAGAAATGGCTCACTTTGACCTCCATATCATCTCTCAAAAATTACCCGGCGTATTGTGCCTTATAACTGCTGCAGCAACTTTCACTGCTACGACCCTCTAAGGGTTGTACTTTATCATATTACTACAGGGCATTTTGCTGCAAATAAAACCTTCGGGTTTTCTTCATACTCAATTCATTTATTTCAAAAACAAGGTTCATGCAAGTATTAAAATTTGGCGGCAGTTCGGTAGCCAATGCAGAAAACATCGAAAGAGCCGTAAACATTATACGGCAGAAGTCAGCAAATGGGAAAATAATTGTTGTTGTATCGGCGCTGGGCGGAATGACGGATACATTACTTGAATGCGGAACACTTGCTGCTGCCGGCGATGAGACTTTTAAAGAGAAATTACATGTCGTTGAAACAAGACATATCGAAACCGTGAAAGCGCTTGTGCCCATTACACAACAAAGCCGCATACTAAGCTATGTAAAAACACAATGCAACGAACTGGAAGATATTTGCAATGGTATCTTTTTACTCAATGAATTGTCGGCGGCAACCAAAGACCGGATAGTGAGTTATGGCGAGATGTTGTCGTCTCATATTGTGGTGGCAAGGCTTGTATCACTGGGCATAGATGCTGCGTGGAAAGATGCAAGAGAACTGATCACTACAGACAATAATCACACTCATGCTGCTGTTGATTTTACAGTTACAAATGAGCTGATCGCTGCTTATTTTAATGAAATCAACCAGGCTGTGACTGTGCTTCCCGGCTTTATAGCTTACGATAAAAATCATAAAACGACTACATTGGGAAGAGGCGGCTCTGATTATACAGCAGCTATAATAGCAGCCGGTGTACACGCCGAAATGCTTGAGATCTGGACCGACGTTTCGGGAATGATGACTGCTGACCCGAGACTGGTTACAACTGCTAAAGCTATTCCACGTATCTCTTACCAGGAGGCAATGGAGTTATCGCATTTTGGCGCCAAGGTTATTTATCCGCCAACTATTCAGCCGGTAATGAAAAAGGGAATGCCGGTCTGGATAAAAAACACATTTGCTCCTGCTGATGAAGGAACTTTGGTAGAAAGCGAAGGCAGTAAGAACGGAAAAAACATAAGAGGCATTTCAAGTGTAAATGAAATTGTTTTGCTGAGTTTGGAAGGAAGCGGGATGGTGGGTATACCCGGTTTTTCAAAAAGATTGTTTGAAGCGCTTGCACAGGAAAAAATAAATGTCATTCTGATTACGCAGAGTTCTTCTGAGCATTCCATCTGTGTAGGTATTGATGGTAAAAATGCATCTCTTGCTAAGCAGGCTATTGATTCAACTTTTTCTTATGAGATCGAAACCGGCAAGGTAGAACCTCTTTCGATAGAATCGGGTCTGTCAATTATTGCCCTTGTCGGAGATAATATGAAAAATCATTCGGGCATCAGCGGCAAAATGTTTGGCGCTTTAGGACGGAACGGGGTAAATGTTCGTGCGATTGCGCAGGGTTCATCAGAAAGAAATATTTCGGCGGTTATTTCACGAAACGATGTAAAAAAAGCGGTGAACGTTTTACATGAAGAATTTTTTGAAACGACCTATAAACAGCTTCACTTATTTGTGATAGGTGTAGGTAATGTTGGCGGTAAATTGCTTGCACAGGTAAACCAGCAACAGGCTTACCTGCAGGAGCACTTGAGATTACAGATAAAAGTAATTGGGATAGCAAACAGCAAAAAAATGCTTTTTATTGATGAAGGCATTGACTTGTCGAACTGGAAAGAACAGTTGCACCAAGGCACCCGGATGAACATTCACGAATTCATAGAAACCATTCAGTCTAAAAATCTTCGTAATGCTGTTTTTGCCGACGTTACTGCCAATAGTGAAATTGCTCATTCTTACGATGCGCTTTTGCAGCGAAGTGTGTCCATTGTTGCCTGTAATAAAATTGCCTGCTCTTCACCGTATCAATACTATCGAAAGCTGAAAGACCTTGCAAAAGAATACAATGCCCAGTTCTTTTTTGAAACCAATGTAGGCGCAGGCCTTCCGGTTATTGGAACATTGAATGACCTTTTAAGAAGCGGTGACCAGGTTAACAGGATTGAAGCCGTTTTAAGTGGTACGCTTAACTATGTATTCAATAACTATGACGGTTCAAAAACATTTGCCGAAGTGGTGCAGGACGCCCAAAACGAAGGCTACACCGAGCCCGACCCGCGTCTTGATTTAAGCGGCACCGATGTAATGCGTAAGATTATGATTTTGGCAAGAGAGGCAGGTGAAAAACTGGAGATGGAAGATATTACCAACAATTCATTCATGCCGCCATCGTGTATGAAGGGAAGCGTTGCTGACTTTTACAACGAAATGGGAAAACATGAAACACACTTTGAAGCGCTGTATAACGAAGCCAAAACAGCAGGCAACAAATTGAAGTTCGTTGCCTCTTATAACAACGGCAAAGCTTCTGTAGGCCTGCAGCAAATTCCGCCGCAGCACGACCTGTATCATTTGTACGGAAAAGACAACGTGGTGCTGTTCTACACAAACCGTTATACTGAGCAGCCGCTGGTTGTAAAAGGCGCCGGTGCCGGTGCAGAGGTAACAGCTTCGGGAGTTTTTGCTGATATTATCAGGGCGGGGAGGTAGCCCCGGCCCTAAAGGGAGAAGAAAGTTAACAAGGCGAACTTTTTTTGTTACAAGCTGAGTAACTATGATTATACATCGTTGTGTCACTCTCTTGTACTGCACAATAAAAATCATCAATCTGAAATTTGATCGTTTAAGCCCCTTTAGGGGTTTGGGGCTATATTTGAAAAATGGAGTTAGAGATGAGGCATATTGATACGGCTGCACTACTAAAAAAAGTAACCGTGCATGCACCCGGCACCGTAGCAAATCTTGTCTGCGGTTTTGATGTCTTGGGTATGTGCCTGAACGCTCCTTATGATATAATGGAAGTAAGGCTGCTGGAAGAAAAAAAGATAGCGATTATAAGCAAAGATGGTTACCAGCTTCCGACAGATCCGGTACAAAATACAGCAGGTGCGCCTTTAATAGAAATGCTTAATGAAATAGATGCAAACATAGGCTTTGAAGTAACCATTGAAAAGCTGATTAAGCCCGGCAGCGGCATAGGTTCGAGTGCAGCAAGCGCTGCCGGAGCAGTGGTGGCAGCAAACCACTTACTCGGAAGCATTTTTACAAATGAAGACCTTGTTCGCTTCGCCATGTTTGGCGAAAAGGTAGCTACCGGCGTAAAGCATGCTGACAACATTGCTCCCTGTATTTATGGCGGAGTTACTTTGATACGTTCGATATTTCCTTTAGACGTCATCACCATTCCTTCGCCTGACTTTTATGTAACAGTTGTTCATCCCCAGATAGAAGTAAGAACGTCGGATGCAAGACAGATATTGAGGAAAGAAGTGTTGCTGAAAGATGCCATCAAACAATGGGGAAATATTGCGGGATTGGTAGCAGGACTATTGAAAAAAGACGCGGCGCTTGTAGGCCGTTCGTTAGAGGATGTCATTATAGAACCTGTAAGAAGCATCCTCATTCCGGGCTTTGATGAAGTGAAAACGGGTTGTAAAGAAGCAGGCGCTTTGGGCGGTGGAATCTCTGGTTCAGGCCCATCTATCTTTATGCTTAGTACCAGCGAAGCAACCGCAAAAGAAGTAGAAACAGTGATGAAAGGAGTGTATGAAAAAATTGGAATAAGTTATCATACTTATGTTACTACGATTAATCCGCAAGGGGTACAGATTGTGAATTGAAGTATGGCTTACTTATACTTTGAACTGCATAAAAATTTGGATTGGTTTTTTGGAGCCGAACTGTGTTACTACTATGAGGCATCGTTGCGTCGCACACTTCCTCTGAAGGTACTTGCTTCGGCAAGAAGAGAGCCGTCATTGCGAGGAGGAACGACAAAGCAATCTCATTCTAAATCAGGCTTTAATGCAAAGGGATTGCTTCGTGCCTCGCAATGACGAACGTTTTAAATTACAAAAGGCAACAATTTTAAAGCGACAATTTGGAATGCACCCTTCCTGTTTCCTGTGAGGCCTAACTTGTAACCTGGAACTTAACCTTTAATGAAAATAATTTCTTCCATGCTTTACTACAGCACAAACAAAGAATCTGCGAAAGTCAATTTTAAAGACGCCACCATAAAAGGTCAGGCGCCTGATAAAGGTTTGTATTTTCCTGAAAGAATTCCTGAACTGCCTAAAGACTTTATTAAGAATATTGACTTGTATTCGCAGGAGGAAATTGCTTTTCGTGCCATACAACCTTTCGTCGGCGACACCATTCCTGAAGACGTTTTACAGTTGATTGTGTCGCAAACCATCAACTTCGATTTTCCGCTCGTTAAAATAACAGATAACATCTTTTCACTCGAACTGTTTCATGGGCCTACGCTTGCTTTTAAAGATGTGGGTGCAAGATTTATGAGCCGTTGTCTTGGCTATTTTGTGCAGGACATTAAAAAGCCCGTAACAGTACTTGTAGCGACTTCGGGAGATACCGGCGGCGCAGTAGCAAATGGCTTTTATGAAGTGGAAGGCGTAAATGTCGTCATCCTCTATCCATCAGGAAAAGTGAGCAGTGTACAGGAACTGCAGTTAACAACGTTAGGTAAAAACATAACAGCTATCGAAGTAGATGGAAATTTTGATGACTGCCAGCAACTGGTAAAGCAGGCTTTTGCTGATGAAAAGCTCAATGAGGAGGTTTTTCTTACTTCAGCAAACTCTATTAATGTAGCAAGATGGCTTCCGCAGCAATTTTATTATTTCTATGCCTGGCAACAATGGCTCGATAAAGACAATCCTCCCGTAGTCTGCGTACCAAGCGGCAATTTTGGAAATATTTGTGCAGGCATCGTTGCTCATCTTGCCGGCCTGCCTGTACAACATTTTGTTGCTGCCGTAAACGCCAACGATTCAGTTTATAAATACCTGCAGACGGGCAACTATCAAAGCCAGCAGGCATTGGCGACTTTATCAAACGCGATGGATGTAGGCAACCCCAGTAACTTTATAAGAATACTTGAGTTATTTAAACACGAATATCCTGAAGTAAAAAATGCGGTCACCAGCTACAGCATAACTGATGAGGAAACCAAAACAACTCTTAAAAATACTTACGAAAAATTCAACTACCTTCTTGACCCTCACGGAGCAGTTGCATTTGCGGGACTAGAAAGATATCTCGAACAGCATCCAACAGAAAAAGGCATCATCCTCGAAACAGCTCACCCGGTAAAATTTTATGATGTGGTAGAACCAATAACCGGGCAAAAGGTTCAAGTACCCGAAAGTATACGCAGCATATTAAACAAGAAAAAAGAAAGTGTAAAAATGTCGCCGGATTATAACGAGTTTAAGGAGTTTTTGCTGGGTTAATTAGCAACCTTAAAAAAAGTAATGCTTCATTTATGACCATTGGTGAAGATTGAACAGGTTGGCCAGCAATAATCGCACTTACCTTATAACTTCGATTGTCTGACCATCTAATTTCAGCCAGGGCAACTGCTTCAGCATTTGCTACTTTCTTTGTCTTGAAACAAATAAAGTAACCAAAGAAAATTCAAGAAAGGAATGATTACATCTCATTCCTTTCGTTGTTCCTGATTAAGCTTTAGTACTACTGTGGCTTCTGCATTTGTATTTCATGCGTATTCTTTTTTAGATTGTCTTTGTATAAAAACCTTTGCAGACAGTGAAGGCATCGGAGCTTCATTGTCCTTCACCACAGTAGTACAAAAGCTTAATTGAAATACCTCGCCGAAAACGGGCTGTTTCGTTTTCGGCTGCCTTTTTTGGTTACTTTTTGGGCAAGCAAAAAGTGACAAAAAGATGAAGAAAGAAGAAAAGCTTCAATATTTATTCAATTGCTGGATGAGCAAAAAGCAGATTGCCTGGAGCATTACAATGAAGCCCTGACAACTGTCAGCTTCTGCTTTTGCAACATTTCTACCATTTCTTTTTTTGATTTAAAAGGTGGTCACTCACAATGATGACATGCCTGAAACTACTTTTAGTTACAAAAGGAATAAGTAATCATGAAATGCAACTCTACACCTCCACTACCCTTGTTCCCGACAAAGCATCATGCAAAGGATGATCTAAGAATGGAATAAAAAAACAATCGATCAGCGTTAAACGAAGCAGCGATCTTAGAAGTACCTGGTAAAAAGCAGGCTTCCCGCCCTTTGTGTTTCTAACCTTTGACATGGTTAACCATTTGCCCGGCGTTCGGCTCCAGATCGATTCAAAAAAGGTGCAGTACACAAATATGGTTGCAAAGAAAAAGGCGTATAAAGGATAGTAGTGATATTCCCAATACAACACATAAAAGCTCCACCACTTATACAATCCAAAAGCTATTAAGAAAATGAGGATAGTATCCACCAAAAAATTCAACACACGGGTGCCAACTCCAACTTCTTTCATTCAAACTTATTTTAAAATTAATCCTGCAAAGATTCAGCTTCTTTTTGAAGCAGGAAAATTTGGAATGAAGTTGCCTTGCCAGTACTAATATGGTTTTTTAGCGGGATTTTTTCGCATATCAAAAAGGCAAAGAATTTCAACTTTGTTATTACTGTATCTGTAAAATATAAGATTATGGGGGCTAAAAATAATACTGCGAATATTTTTCTTCTTTAAAGAAGGCTTACCGATGGTTGGATGTTTTACTATTAGTTCAATGCGTTGTTCTATTTCATCAAGAAAGAGATAAGCAGTTTTAGAGGAGAATTCTTTAAGCAGGTATTGATAAACCCGGTGAGTATTTTTAAGAAAACGTTTGGTAACAACTATTTTTGTCTCCATCCATTCATTTCTTTTTTAAAATCATCCAGTGAAACTGTATCATTATTATCAGCTTCTTCAATTGCGGCGTCTAATTCATTAAGCTGTTCGGGGGTAAGGTAACCGGTGATATCTTTTCTGTTTGCGTAAAAGGCAACATCTTCCATTACCTGGTTCAAAATGGTTTCATCCTTTATATCGTCAACCATCTGGTATATTCTTGATTTTATAGAATTATTACTCATACAAATAATTTACACATTCTAAATTACCAAAAAAGCCTGAAAGAGTACAGTTTTTTCGACCAGTCAGTAATCCCTCATCTGTGTGTGAGCTTTTGAATGATTTTGATTCTTCTAAAATTGTAACTTCGGCAAAACAACAGACATGTTAACTTCATGTCAACATATAGCACACAAATGCTGCTGATTAAATAGCCGATAAAAGATATAAAAGTACAAGTGAGTGACACAACGATGAAGCCATGAAAAGCAACTGCCGGTAACTAAAAATCCTCAACCATTCCCCTGGTGAAGTATGAATTATAACATCAACAAGCTTTCGGGTCAGCAGCAAAAAACATCCTCTTTTAAGGCTGTAAAAAAACTGTATTCTCTTATTGCGCATGAAAAAAAGAACCTGTTGCTGGCGCTGACAGCCATCCTCATTAATTCGTCGCTGCAATTGGTTGGTCCATTGCTTATTGGTCATGCTGTTGATGCTTATGTAACCACAAAACAATACAATGGCGTTTTAATGATCGGGGCTATATTATTGGCTATGTACTTACTTGCCGTTGCTACAAGCTATGCGCAAAGCAAGCTAATGGGAAGCATTGGCCAGCGCACTTTATTCACCCTGCGCAATGCGCTGTTCAATAAACTGCAGGAGCTGCCCATTGCATTCTTTAACCAGAACAAAGCCGGCGACCTGATATCGAGGCTTAATAATGATACAGATAAGATCAACCAGTTTTTTTCGCAATCGCTGATGCAGTTTATCGGTAGCATTGTAACCATGACCGGGGCAGGCATTTTTTTGCTGGCTATAAATATTAAACTCGGTTCGGCGACATTGGTTCCGGCATTGCTGATACTTTTTTTTACCATGATCGTATCGCCCTGGGTAAAACGCAGGAACGCTACCAATTTAAAAAGCGTTGGCGGAATGAGCGCAGAGATACAGGAAAGCCTTAATAATTTTAGAGTGATCATTGCTTTTAACCGCCGC
>CAXUMK010000071.1:9831-13146 GCA_964251885.1 uncultured Segetibacter sp.
AAACGTTTTAACGAAGCCAATCAGCAGAACTATAAGACTGCTATTGACGCCGGCCTTGCCAATAATGTATTTCTGCCGGTGTACGGATTGTTTTCGAGCATGGCTCAGTTGGTTGTGCTCGCATTTGGTATTTACCTGATCGCCAACCATCAGTTTACTGTTGGTTTGCTTGTCAGTTATCTTGCTTATGCGGTTAATTTCTACAATCCCTTACGGCAACTTGCTGCTTTATGGACAAGCTTCCAGGTAGCTATGGCAGGGTGGGACAGAATTTCACAGATATTATCGCTCGAGTCCGACCTTACTAATGCCGTCGCAGGTGAAACAACAACGGGCTCTGCACTCTTAACTTTCCGCGATGTATCGTTTGCTTATCCTGACGGAAGCGAGATACTTCACCATGTCAGTTTTAATCTGCAAGCCGGAAAAACGTATGCTCTCGTTGGCCCTACAGGAGGTGGCAAAACAACTACCGCTTCACTCATTGCCCGTTTGTACGACCCGACCAAAGGAACTGTTTTTCTTAGCGGTCGAGACATTAGAACATATACCGCCGAGGAAAGAACTAAGAAGATCAGTTTTATACTGCAGGAGCCAATCCTGTTTACCGGAACAGTAAAAGACAACCTGCTGTACGGAAATGAGCAATTGCTGAAATATAGCAATGAAGAACTTGAAACAGTCATAAAGGAGAGCCATCTGCAAAAATTACTATCGGTATTTGAGCAGGGGCTTGACACTCCTGTAAGTGCCGCAGGAGAAAGTATCAGCCTCGGACAAAAGCAACTGATCGCTTTTATGCGTGCCGTATTGCGCGACCCCGAGATACTGATCCTCGACGAGGCCTCTGCTAACATTGATACTGTTACCGAGCATTTGCTCACAGAAATCTTAGACCAGTTGTCAGAAAAAACCACCCGGGTTATCATTGCCCACCGCCTCAATACCATTGAAAAAGCTGATGAGATCTTTTTCGTCAATTCCGGCAACGTAATCCCCGCCGGTTCAATGGACGATGCGGTAGATATGCTGATGCAGGGAAAAAGGGCAAGTTGATTTTTTTATGTAACCGGCAAAGGGATGTGTATTAAACATTGTTGCGTCGCACACTTTTACTGTATCTCTTTATTAAGCATAAGAAGTTGACAGATGTTTGTTGACAGTTGACGGAAAGTCCTTCTGTCATCAGTCATCTACCAACTTTCATCTTTTTCCGTCGCAGGACACTAAACTTAAAATGGTTGCAGGACTATGTCCGGTAAAAGGAGGGTTGCTATCATTCAGTTTTAACACTTAAACTAGCGGGGGCTTTAACTTTATAAGACATCATTGCATAACTAAAGAGAAGAATTACGCCTGCTATGCACAACCAGGAAAACAGATCACCCGCTATACTGTAAAGCGTAGTGCTTTTACCAACCGGCACTTCGCTTATCAATAGCTGCGTAGCTCTTTTCAAATGGTACTGGCTATCCAAAACCTGTCCTTTACTATCAGACATGAATGATTTACCAGCACCCGTAATTCTGAATAAAGCAAAGCCGTTTTCAATAGCACGGGCATTGGCCATACGTGCGTGCAGATCTTTGATACCCGGCCAGTCGGCAGCAGGTGCAAAAACAAGGTTAGCCGAGTGAATATGACGGATGAGTTGCGGATAATCAAAATCGGCACAGATCGCCCCGGAATAGCTGATGCCGGCCGCCGTAAATACCTGCGGCGGGTTGGTTGAGGCAAGAGCCGGTTCAAGCAGGGCAACCGGCTTATTTTTCTGGTAATCGTAGACGACTTCCCCGTCGGGAGCAAAGATTGTGAGATGATTTTCCCCTTTGCTGCGCGGGAAATCATTGCCCCCTAAAAAGTACGTTACGCCCAGGTATACACTATTCTGTTTGGCGAAGCGGCTGTTTACCTGTAAAAAGCTAAGGTAGTCCGGCTGCAATACCAACAGGCTTGCTTCATTCCAGATAACCCAGTTTGGATGGTAGCGCTCGATGGCTTTTTGCGTTTCCTGCAAATAAAGCTTATGTGTCAACGCAGACTTAAGTCTGATTTCTCTTTCCTGCTTTTGTATGGTTTCTCTTCCCTCCCATACCACCTCCTGAAACCAGGGCCAGGCCTCTTTGCCCTGGAAGGTGAAGCCGATTACTTTCACGGTTTGCCTTGCCGGGACACCCGTGTGAAGCCTGATATATCCTAATCCCAAAGTCAGGATGAGTACCCCTAAAGCAAAACCGGCAAAACCGAACTTTGGCTTTTTTTGCAGCGCCGAAAGAATAACTTCAAAAAGCAGGGCTGCAATTAAGTAAATAATAAAAACAACACCGTAGATGCCGGTAACAGACAGTACCTGCAGCAGGTATACATTACTTTGGGTATAGCCCACCGAGCCCCAGGTACCGTTTGCACTCAAAGACATCAGGTACTCTGTGGTTACTCCGCATATTGGCAATAAGAGCCACCTGAGTTTGGCAGGCATCCCGCCATAAAGCAGTCGGTTAATAAAAAAGGGAAGCAGGTAAGTAAACGAAAAAATCAGGTTAGTTAAATGAAAGCTGATGCCATGTAGAATGTTTACCTGGTGCTGCGTTGAATAAATCAGGGTCAGGCAGGCCACTGCACTAAGCAGGGCATAAAGCAGCCTGGTATAATGGAAATATAGTAACCATAAAACCGGGGTCGTCCAGGCGATGATCTCAAGAGATGGGAACTCTCCAATCAGGTATTCTAAAAGGCAAACAGGAACAAGGACAAACTGAAAGTAATTAAACTGAATAGATTTCATTTAAAGCGATTATCCGCCAAAGTTACCTGGCTTTCTACCAGTTACTTTTGATTCAAATCAAATAATCAGTTGCCGGCCCGCACCCGACTCAGGGTTTCCTGGGTGATACCCAAATAAGAAGCGATCATACCCAACGGCAATCTGCCCAGGATTGATTGATAAGTATGGCAAAAGTGTTGATACTTCTCTTTTGGCGTTGTAAACCTGATAGAGTTTAAGCGTTCTGACTGCTGGATGAATTGCATGCTCATCACCATACGGCCAAACCGTTCCATTTCATGAAATCGGCCAAACAGGTACATCAGGTCTTCCAGTAAAAGCGAGTAAGCCTCCGTAGGTTCAATGGCCGCAATATAATACTGATCCGGAACAGCACGCATAAAGCTGTAGGCTGAGGTCATCCATTCATTCTCGGCAGCAAAGCCATCTGTAATAATTTTGCCATCCTTGTTAAAATAGATGCGAAGCAGCCCTTTTTTAACCAGGTAGGTCCGTCTGCAAACTTTTTCGGGTTGTTGAATCACCTGGTT
>CAXUMK010000071.1:13156-22327 GCA_964251885.1 uncultured Segetibacter sp.
GCACACGTTTCAACAGTTCCTGCTTTAACTCTTCGGGAACAGTTGTGATCTGTGAAAAATGATGCAGAAGAAAATCCATTGTTTCCTGTTTATACTTCAATACAAGGGAAAACTAAAAGTACTGGCTAATTCTTATGCAAGGCGTAACTGCTTTAAAAAAGTTATTAAAATAAATAGAAGGCTCAATTGAAGTTTTGATTAACTGTACTTTACCTGCACCTAAACGGAAAGTATTTTTATCAAAGTAATCACCATCTCTATGGATAAGATACCCTACTGAAAATACGGTACTGAAAGAAAAATCTTTTCTCGGGTCATGATCCCTTGTTCCGCCCTGGCCATACATGAGTGTAAGAAAATCGTTTCTGTAAGTACGCAATATATTTTGATTGTCCCGGGCGAATATATAATGCGGCTCCCATAATAATCCCGGCTCCCACTTAAAAGTCCGGTCTCGATTGGTTAATGTCAGCCTTAAGCCGAGACTAAAGGAAGGAACAAAATAATTTTTATAATTCTGAACATTTACCGTTATAAACCCTGCAAGGAAATCAACGGCGCTGACCGGCGTAAAACCTGCAGGTTTGTCGGCGGTAATAGTGGGATCTTTTTTAAGATAGTGTGAACCGGTTCCCAATACCAGGCTCCATTTATCGTCAACATTATTTTGAATGGTTGCCATTTTTTGGTGTAAAATTCCATTCATGTAAATAGAAAGTTCTGACAGATCATTCAGGTAAAAAGTGAAATGATAATATCGTGGATTGGTAAGACTGATCTTTTGTGCACGCTTTGGCGGATTAGTTATGATACCAATGATGTTGATGGTATCCTGCTCTGTTCTTAACGATGACAAATCTCCTTTGCTAAGCAGGTAGCTTGCACCCTTTGGCTGAGACTGCTGAAAGCGTATTTTCTTTCGCCCCTGGACATCAGCAACATAATCAATATGCTTTGCCGTTAGAGGATCTGCAAGCGAATCTTTTAATGGCGCAATATCTGTCAGAAATATCTGCAGAAGCGAATCAATGTTAGCGATACTTCCAAGGTCTTTAATATCGCTTACTTCTATCCGCATTTTGTTTCCCTTCTCAAGATCGATGTAAAACCGCCTGTTGAAAACTATATTTCCCGGCACATCAAACGCATTGTCTGATTTGTCGTTCGATTGTGCGCATAGATTTCCCGTGATGCTTGTAAAAAGCATCCATAAAGCGATGACCTTTTTCATTTATTTTAGTTTGATGAAGCTTTGGTTGTTTTAAAGAGGGTGAAACCTCTGCTTTCTGAAGGAAGCGAAATACCGGTATTTGACTCCAGGTTAATAAGCTTTAGTTGAAAGGAATGCTGTTCATATCGCCTCGCAATATTTGGCGTTTCTGCAAAAGGTTCTAATTCATTGATATGTACTACTCTTAATTTTTTCTTTACCCGAACAACTGCAGGTGTATTTACTGCAGCGCTATCTGTTGCAGCAGGCAAGACTACCGGTTCATTTGTTATATCTGTTCGATCATTCAAAGCGGAATACAGAGGTTCTTCCTTTATTACCAAACTATTTTTAGAAGAATTCTTCTCATTGATACGTATAGACTGTCGTATTGATTTATTTTCATTGGCAGGAGTGGAAACATCAACCATTGTATCTTCTTTTGAAGATGGCATTGCAGCAATAGTTTGTTTTTTTGATGGAGCTTTTTCATTGGTATTCTTAACGATGCTATTTTGTTTTTTACTGCCAGTGATTACCGGTACAACGATCACAAATAACAGGCACGCAGCAGCTAACCAATACCAAAAGGGTTGTATGCCTTTTTTTTCATGAAGGCGGTTATGCAATTTTTCCCATGCCGCATTTTTATTTGTCAGTACGGCATCAGGTAAATGGTCAATGTCTTCTATTTTATTTTTCCAGTGAAAATCATTGCGATTTCCGTTTGAAATATCCTGTTCCATTTTGTAATAATTTTTTTTGAAGTAATGATTTCGCCTTGCTTAATTGCGATTTTGAAGTGCCTTCAGCAATGCCCATTAACCCGGCGATCTCTTTATGATCCATCCCTTCAATTACATAGAGATTAAACACGGTTCTGTAACCAACCGGTAACTGAATGATCATTTCAAATATTTCTTTTGCTGATAAATTATTCAGCGCTTCTTCCTCCAGCGAAATATCTTCTGCATCTGTATCTGTAATAATGGTAAACACATTTCTTTTACGCAGCATCATAAGGCTTTCGTTGATCATAATTTTTTTTAACCACGCATGCAATGATGCTTCCCCGAGGTAATGAAACGAAGAAAGGTTTTTAAAAAACTTGTAGAAGCCGTCCAGCAACACTTCTTCTGCATCCTCCGGGTTCTTTACATATCGTCTGCAAACCAGCATCATTTTATCGCTCAACAGATTGAACAGGCATTTTTGAGAAGCTGCGTTTCCCTGCCGTGCGTTTTTTATCAGTTCAGCTACGTCCATAAAGTGATAAACCTGTTAATGATATTAATATAAATGCAGTTTAGAAACAAAGGGTTGTCCCTTAAAATAATTTAATTATTTGAACAATGTACTCATCGAAGTCTTGAGCCTTTGCAGATGTTCTTCACGTGCAAATTACAGATGAGCAAAGAAGCCATCGGCGAAGAACACCAACAGCGGCGGAAGAAATAAGAATACCGCCGTTTTAAAAACAATTAGTACAAAAAGTTGTTGTAGTTGTCAAGGGATAAATCAGTGACTCTCGGGCTTGTTGAATAAAGAGTGAAAAGTAGAAGAGTGCGACGCAACGTTGACTCATAGTAGTAATTCAGCCAGGTTCAAAAAAATTCTATTTACTTTTTTATAACTTGAGCGGTTTTAATGATAATCACTCAATAACTCCGAAAATTGGCTTATAAGAAATTGCAAATGCCTGTACTGAATGAAAGCCCGGTATTAAGGTATTTTACATTCTTTTACTTATACATTATGCAGGGCATTCCTGCGGGATTTGCGCTGACTGCTATTGCCAACTATTTACTCGGCGAACACGTAGAACCGCAGCGAGTAGGCGCTTTTATTGCCTTTGTAGGGTTACCGTGGACACTGCAGTTTGTGTGGGGACCATTGATAGACCGATACCAGTATTCTGTTATCGGGCATCGTAAACATTGGGTAGTACTTTCGCAATGGGCTGCAATTGTGGCGTCGCTTGGTTTACTCACTGTCAGTCATCCGCAGTTTCAATTGCCGCTGTTAAGCTTCCTTTTTTTTGTGCACAGTATTTTTGCTTCCATACAGGTCGCCAGTGTAGATGCTATGGCCATTTCTATAGCGCCTGAAGGCGAAAGGGGAAAGTTAAACGGATTTATGAGGGGCGGCTTTTTATTAGGTATCGCCTTTGGCTCGGCGGTTTTATCTCTTGTACTTCACAATTATAGCTTCGGCAGTGCAGCTTTGATTCAAACGCTTGCCTTGTGTGCATTCTCTGTTGTATTCTTTTTTACAAAATTAGACAGAAAAGACCCGCTGCTGCCGTGGCTTAGTCACAATAAAGAAAAAAGAATTGCAGATGCTGCCAATCCTGCATTCAAATTGGTTTTTAAAAAGGTTTTTAACGGTATCACCAGTCAAAAGAGCCTGCAATACTTTGGGGTGGTTGCTGCTGTATATTTTTGTTCGAGCGTGTTCATTCGTTCTTATACTTATCACCTTATTAATGTGCTTAAGTGGCCAGATAAATCCGTCTCGCTTTTACAGGGCGGCTGGGGAAGCATTGTTACTTTTGTGGCGATCATAGTGGCAGGAATTACTTCAGATAAAATGGGCGCCAAACCTATGCAGGTGAAAGTAATGTGGGGCGTATGCCTGTTTTTGATCCTGCTCAATTGCTCTTCGCTGCTATGGCATTACGATTTATTTTCGGGCTCTGCATTAGTACTCTGGAATCTTGCCGACCCGCTGCTGAGCGTAACCATTTTTCCCATACTGATGGGTTTATGCATCAAAAAGGTAGAAGGTTCGCAGTTTACCACATACCTCGCACTGATAAATCTGTGCGATGTAATAGGTTCTTATGTTACCGGATGGTGTCTTGGTATAGTACCGGTGCCCGTTCTTGGCCTTGGCTGCGGAGTTTTTCTTTTATTATTGCTACTCTTTTTGAAAATAAAGAGCAACTACAGCGTTATACCCGGTAATCTTATTGACTCATAATTGTCCTTGCCGTTTTTATCAACTCCTCTATGGCATTGTCTTTTATCTCATGCTGCTTTATATATTCTTGAAGCCAGTCAAGAAAAAACAGCCGTACCTTTTTATATAATTCTTCATCATTTGCAGCGCCGGTTAAAGAGCCGGGTCTTTTACGGTAAAGATTATTGGCAGCGCCAGATACATACACCTTTTCATTCAGATAGATCTTACTTAAAAATGCCTGGTCTTCGTATAGCTGGTAAATGCCGGTAAAGGATTCTTCAAAACCTCCTGAACGTGTAAACGCTTCTTTGCGAATCGTAATACCCGTAGGACATGGCGCCGCTCCTTCACCAAGGGGATAGAGTATTTTTATTAACTCCTTTGCCTGGTATACAGTGTCTGGCGGCGCTCCTACCCTTACAATGATGTCTTCTGCATTCGAATCATTCCAACTGTACCAGAAACGCGATGCCTCACATATCATTTGTACCTGCGGATATTGCCTGAACAATTCGATCTGGTGATGCAGCTTATCCTTCATCCAGCAGTCGTCGGAATCCAAAAAAGCAATAAATGATCCTGTTGACAGGCTGATGCCGAGGTTACGCGAAACGGTGACACCTTTATTTGAATGAAAGGGATGATGTGTGTAAATAATTTTCTCCGGATACCTGCAGCTATAATCCCTTGCTATATTCGCCGCTTCTTCTTCTGAACCATCGTCAATCAATATCGCTTCCCAGTTTTCATAAGACTGGCCAATCACACTTTCAATAGCTTCTGATAACCATGCGCCTCCATTGAGGAAAGGGATAATTACCGAAACCAGTTCTTCATTCGGGTATGGCATATTTAATACTATTACGGTAAAGAATGTTATACTTCAAGGTGTGTAAAATATGCAATGGTTTTTTTTGAGCCAAACTGTATTCCTACTATCAGGCTTACGTTGCTGTCTGCCCCGTCAAACTTGCGTGGTCGCACTCTTGTACGCTTTGTTCCATTTTCAGCAATGCACAATGACCCTGCGGAAAATATAAACAAAGAATTTAATTAGCTGATTTGCTAATGTGCTAATGCTATAACACATTCTGATATGCTTTTTAATTAGCTGATTTGTTAATGTGCACCGTAGGTTTGTTTTTACCTTCTGAAATATTTTATGTAGAATCAATATTTATTGCAGGTGATAACACCTGCAACGGCACGAAACTAACGAAACTTTTTACAACCCGGTTGCTGGCAAGAAGTTATTGCTGTTAGAAACTTTTACTTAAAGCCGTAAAAATGTGTATTGATTTTTTTATGAGCCGGTCTGTATTACTACTATTTTTCATCGTTGCGTCGCACACTTGTACTTGTATAACTTTATTGGGCTTTTTTGAAAAGCACTAATGTACCTAACGACAGCAATGGCTTATCGAATAAAGAATCAAAAACACACGAGTGATCCCTTTCTTTCCTTCCACTGGAAGAAAAGAAAACGACAAATCCATGATTGCAACGGTTGACTCATAGTAGTAATTCTGCCCGGTTAAAAAAAAATTTTACTCCACCTTTTATATCCTGGCAAAATAAAAGTGCGTGAACAGTTCCAATGTTCACGCACTTTCTGTACGATGCTTCCCACGCAATACACTTTGAAGGAATTTTGCCGTAGGCAATACTTTTCTGAATTTAAAATGAACGTGTTTTATTTAGTTTTTAAAAGTTAGCGGCACATTTACTCTAAAACTAAAATTTCTACCCATGTTATAAATACCGCTGTGCCCGGTTGGATTGTTGGGATAAGGCTCAAAATATTTCAGCCTGTTCAAATGCGACTGGTAGGCCACATCGAATATATTATCGGCTAACATAGAAAATGTAAATAAGGTCGTTCCCTTTTTGTTAGTGACGTCGGCCCCAAACCCGGCATTTATTAAGTGATAACCAGGTGTAGGGGTTTCTGTATTGTCTTCGATATAAGCCCGGTTTTGCGCAGCATAATTTTCGAGCTGCACTTTTACAAAAGCGTTTGAAAGATGAGCAGATAACTTTTTGAAATTTCCCCGTAACTCAGAGAAAGTGTGTAGCGGGGGAACAAACGGAAGGTATTTTGCACTGTCGGCTACCTTTTGATTATTTACACCTTCATTGTTTGCATATACCATTGACAGTGAATTTTCGAAATGAAGCCAGTCGAGCGGATGCGGATGAATATCGAGGCTTACTTCCGCACCGTATAAATGAGCCTTTGCGGCCTGAAACTGAAAAGTTTGATTGCCCGGCACGATTACAGAATCCTGTCCCGCGCTGTTTAATACCTTTTGATTAAAAATATAATTGGTGATCTGGTTATTAAACAGCTCGGCATTAATGGTCACATGCGGCGTGTTATAGTTTACACCAATATCTTCCTGCAGGTTAAACTCGGGTTTAAAATTGAGGTTGCCCAACTGGTAAATATTGGTTCCCGGATGAACGCCATTGGCAGAAATCTCTGAAATATTGGGAGCCCTGAAGCCTCTGCCAATATTAAATTTCCCGCTAAAATTTTCTGAGAAGCGATAGGAGATTCCCGCACTTCCGCTAATGCCCGAGAAAGTATGGCTGTACGCATAAAACGGGTTAGCGGCTCCAGGTGTATTTGCACTAACTGCTTTATCAAAACCTGTAACAGCATCTGTTGCTGTGTACAAAGCATCGTTGTTGAAGACTCTTACATCGTATCGTAAACCTCCTGCTATCTCAAGTTTGCTCATCGATTTTTTAAAGAAAAAAAACGGACCTGCGTCAAACTGGTGATATGATGGAATGATAAAGTCGGTTCCTTTGGTAACATTGTTGGTTTGATACATTCCGTTAATGCCGCCGGTTACACTCCAGCCGTTCTTCTCGGGAAAATAATATTTGATGTCGTAAGAATAAGTATTCAATAACAGGTACAAACCTGCAATATCTGCCTGGGGATGGCTAAACTCCTGCCGGATGCTTTTCTGAACAGCAAGATTTACTGCCAGCCTGCTTTTTCCCAAAATAAAATTGTTAGCCATGTACAACCTGTAATGCTGCACATGCTGATGCAGTGGAGTGATAGCATAAGACCGCAATTCCGCATCAGATACAATAGGTCTCACTGTATCTGCTTCGGTAATTTGTTTTGTAAATTTTCTCGTTGCCGAGTCTCTGCTACCATCCGGTATTTCCTGCAGGTCATTAAAAGCCGAGAAGCCAAGATGAGAATAACCCCATGCACGGTTAAGGCCAACAATACCACTGAAGTCTGTTTCCCTGAAAGCTGTTCCGTAAACCCTGCCGTCAATTTTGTTTTGGTAATTGGTAGCCATTTTATGCGAAAAAGTTCCGCGCCACATAAAAGCATTTTTAGTACCGGCAAGTGTGGCAGAATTTGAAATCAAACCATTGTTTGTCTGGTATTCGTTAGAAATATTTCCGGCTATTGTACCATCTGCCGGAAAATTGGGTGGCAAAAGGTTTACAACCCCCGCAACGGCATCAGAGCCATATATAAGGCTGGCCGGGCCTTTTACCACTTCAACCCTGTCAACCGTGTTTTGGTCAACTTCTATTCCGTGTTCGTCGCCCCACTGTTGTCCTTCCTGCCGCACACCGTCGTACAAAGTCAAAATCCTGTTGAAGCCAAGCCCGCGGATGAAAGGTTTAGACACATTTGGTCCCGTGGTAACTGCATTGATACCCGGCACGTGCGAAATGGCATCAATGATATTTGTGCTTAGGTTTTGCTGCAGGTATTGCCTGTTGACCGATACGATCGGTATCGGGTTTCTGCGTATAGATGTGGCTTTATTAGAGCCGGTAACCACCACTTCCATCTCCTCTGTTATAGACTCGGTCAAAGCGACATTGAGGATGATATTGCCGGTTAAATTGATGGTTTTTAAACTGCTTTTAAAACCAACATATCCAAACTGTACCAGGTAATTTCCGGAAGGTAAATTTGGTAAAGTATAATTTCCGTTTTCATCCGAAGCTACCCCGGCTTTAAGGTCGGGAATGTAAATGCTGGCGCCCTGCATGGCACTGTCTGTTTTTGCGTTGATTACTTTTCCGGTTATAGAAAACCGTGCGGAACGGCTCTGCTTAGCCGTTAAAACAGTTTGGGCTTGTATAAAGCCGGAAGAAAGAATAGTTAAAAAAAGAGATATAAAAATTTTCATCGTAAATTTTTTAAAGCATAATGCATGCCTCTATGCGATACAACTGATAATAGGGATACAAAAAAATGTAGAAATGGCAAGCTTATAAATTAAAAAACAAACACATTCTTTGCCGGAGGACCACGTAATTCAGCATAGAAATGATGCCTTGAATAAAATGCCTGGTTGTAAGTATCAAAAAAAACCTGGAATGATTTGAAGTGTGGAAACTGAATTGGAGAATAAGCAATGATGAAGTTTCTTTCCGCTACAAAATTTTTACTGTGGCAATTGATACCTGCGTTGGCAATTTCGTTGCTCTTTGTATGATGATGCTGTATTTTTCTGTCGGTATGGTTTGCAAGTAAATTATGAATAACAATAACAGGCGTAATGCTGAAAGCAAAAATGCAAATCAGAAGAAAGCTGATGATTGAGGGAAATATGGTTTTAAGAGTTGTCACGAGTTGTCACATAGTTGCAAAATAAACAGTTTAATAATCAGTTAAGTACATTTTGAATAAAATAATGGTAATCCTCAACTTCTGCTGCTTTCAGTTTATGCGTCATTGCAAGCCTTACCCCGCCTTGCAGCATACGCCTCAACTTGAAGTTTTTAGGGGACGAACATTTGTTTCTTGTGGTACATTGTCCCCGCCTAAGGCGGGGCTCACTTTTACGGCACACCTTTATTCATCTTTTAACCCACATCTGCTTGCCTTAAAATAAGAAGCAGGTAAGATGTCATTCGCAGTTTTTCCTGGTTTCTCAGGATGGCTACTTGTTTGAACAGGCTTACTATTGCAAAGCGGATTGCTTCGTCGTTCCTCCTCGCAA
>CAXUMK010000072.1:0-16408 GCA_964251885.1 uncultured Segetibacter sp.
CTAATTTAAATTGGATTACGGAGATACATTTAAAGGCGCCTGTAATATAATACCGCTTCCGGGTTTCACCACTACGCTGCCTTTCACTCCTAAAGCCTTCTTAATTATCAATTGCCGGTTACCGGTTTGTGTACCGGCATCAATGATAAGCTTGCCGATTTTGTTAGGAAATAAAACACCTCCAAAGCCGTCAGGGTTATTGCTTGAAACAACGGAATTATTAATTCCGAGAATGAGCGTACTGTTACTTCCAAAGTCATAGGGGCAGTTAATGGCCTGGCTGGCGGCACCATAAGGAGGATTATTTATTTGTAAAGTGCCTCCCGAAAAATTAAACGTAGCCATGCCAGCGTCTGCCTCAAAAGGTGCGTCTCCGTTAGCAATGCTCGTTTCCCTGATGCCTTTGTTAGCATCAATCGTTACGTTGCCACCGCTCATATTGAAGGCAGCAGATGTATTCATTCTGACTCTTCCGTTAACGTAAAGCGAACCGCTGCTAATGTTCAGCGTGCCGTAATTGTCGGCAATTCCCAGTCCGTCATCTCCCTGCCCCAATTGCAAAGTATAATTGTTATTAAACGTGAGGGTGCCCCCGCTGCTTATTCGCAAAGCCCTGATCGTTGCCGAAGCATCAACGGTTACGCTGTTTCCTGAACTAATGATGACCGAATCACAGATGTCGGGAACCATTCCTTTACTCCAGATAGCAGGATTCTTAAAACTGCCGCTTGCAATACTCGTATTGATACAATTTGAGTTATAAGGCATTACCACTTTAAAGAGGAGGGAATCAGTAAAAGTCTTATAGGTAAAATTTGCAATCGCATTGCCGTTTTGCAACCCGTTGAACGATCTGGCAGCAGTGTCATAACTTACTGTGTTAACCGAGTCTATTGTGGCAACTATATTGGGATCATTGTTGGGCAGCCTTATCCAGGCGTTGTTGTATTCGGCTTCATACTCAGGATAATAAGGCTGTCCGCCTTTTATTTCCACCAGATCCTGCTTTATCCTGAATCCCTGCAAGGGTGCGAGGTTAACACCATTAAGCGAAAATGTATCAACATAATAGTCAAGACCATTATTGGTGGCATTAGTGTACATAGCCATCGCATAAATGTTAGAATTAGAAAGAAGAGCAGGATCTACTTTGAAAGAAATGGTTTGCTGTGCAAATGTTTTCATTACCCTGAAAGAGTCTGTCGCCTGAAAATGCAGGGACAGGTACACCATTCTCGACGTATCCTTTATCCGAAATTTGATGTTTAAAATACTGTCAGCGTAAACAGTGGAGCCGGCTGAGGGAGCATCAATTTTTATTTTTACTGTGTCAAAAAATGTTTGCACAACGGGTGCCGCTGTGGTTCTGGCAGCAAGGCGCGAACTATTTGCAGTTCGTAGTAAAAAAGGCGTTTCACGATCTGTATTAGCTGGTATCTCATCGCCAAAAACAGGACTGCCGAGCCTTGTATTCAGCAACTGGAATACGCGTTGCCCTATGTCATTTCTAAACATAACAGCAGTATGAAATGAATTAAAACCAGCGCTTCGGTTCGCGGTATCGGTATTGAAAAACTTAGTTATATACGTCTGTGGTTCATCAATCCTTGCTCTTTCGCTTGGCAGCGGAACTATTCCATCGCTGTTAGCCAAATAATTTGGATAATCCCTTTTTGCAGCCATCCAGTTTAGAAAATTGGCAAGCATTACCGGAGATTGCTGGGTAAGCAGTCCTGCTAAGAAATTTCTTGTTTGTTCTGCTGTTGTTGGATCAAAAATACTTGGATCATACGTAGAGAGGTACATTACCTGCAGCAATGATTTATAAACGGGTACAAGATAGTCGTCAACAGTACCCAGTTTTTCGGTGTATTGCGTCCAGTTAAGGTTGCTTATAAGCATGTGAAATTTAGCAGTTGTTTTTAGCAGATTTACCCCACCCCTTGCATCTGTTACCTGCAGGTTATTTACCGCATCAGTTGCTTTAAAGATACCGAGAGCATTACCACTGCCAACGGGTTTAAAAAACCCGCCAATAAAAACCGGAGCCAGGTTATATGCATTGTTCAGTACCAGTTTTATGGGTATCGGCGCTAAGGGCGCAAACTGATCTACAACATCTGCAATTGGGGCATTATTGTGTGGAGTGTTGATGGTTATAATCTTATGGGTAAATCCTTTTTTATAGGTTTTATACAGGTAAGGATCGCCATCTCCTGCGTAAAACTTTTTTGGATACAATCCGATTGCGGATCTGATCATAATGCCACCCATACTGTGGCAAATATAATCTACCTGGTTAGCAGCATATCTCATACCTCTCAAGGCATCAATACAACCCTGCAAAGTATTCTCACGGTCTCCGTTGTTGTTATAAACGCTAATATCCCCCCCGAGTAGCTGGGCAGCATTTTTTTGGAATACTGCAATCGGATCCATGCTGGGAGCCCTTTTATATGTAAAGACAGGGCTGGTAACCAATGGTATATAACTGCCAAAATAGTTGTGCTTCAAACTGTCCCATGCTTCAGGACTGCTGGCTAAGCCGTGAACAAATAATGTAGGTGGCCTAACGATACCGATTTTATAATCTATTGTATCTTTCTTGCCATTAAGATAAGTTGCAATTACTGTAAGCGTGTCAAATCGTTTTCGAAGGTTTGCATAAATGCTCGTCGTATCGCTGCAAAAGTCATCGGGTGCAACATACCAGAAGTAATAAGTATATGGAACATCGGGAAATAAGTCTGCATTTGAAAGAGTGACCTGAGGTGTTGTACCTGTTGACGCCTCTTCGCTATACTTATTTATCACAATTGCCGGCTTCAGTTTGCCCCGTATATTGGCTTGTGTGGCATCGAACCCTTTGAGACTTACCGTTACAGATTTTATGTTGGGTAATGTATCGCTGGCTTTTTTAATTTTTAAGTAAATTCTTGAAACGCCGTCTGCAGCGACTCCGATAGGCTGACCGTCACGGTTGGGGTAGCTGTAATCCCACAGCATCTGTACATTTATCTTGTATGAAAGCTGCCAGAAAGTAACTCCCGCATCTGAAGCAACGAGCATTCGTCCTCCCGCTTTATCATAAGCAAGACCCGTAATATTATTGGAAGGAAGACCGTTTGCCGTAGTAATCAATGTATAGGATGAAGTATCTGTAACATCGCCGCCATCGTTAAACACAACTATTCCATTTGACGTACCAATATAAACGTAGCCGTATTCATCACTCGTTATAGCATTAAAATTAACGGTAGTGCCCGCCGGAAACATCTGCGGCATGTTTACTGATTTCCATTGTGCCCCAATTTTAACCGCTACTCCTCCGGTTCTTAATCCGATCCATAACCTGTTTTCTTTATCAGTGTACATAGCCGTGGTTCTAAATCCGGCTTGCAACACACCTTTAGAACTGGTGTCAATATAGTTTCTTGGCTGATTATTATAATACAGCCTGGTATTGTCAAACTGACCATTCTGATCATATCCGCCCAAAGGGCTTCCTGTGCGGGCATCGTATTTCAATATTTGCGTTGTGCTGCCCGAGGCAGCAGTGTAATTGGTTTCTACGCCTACATATACTTCGTTGCTGTTGCCGCTAACTGTATAACAGGAAGGCGTGCCTGAACTAACTACGTTGGTATTTGGGAAAACCTGTAAGCCGGTGTAAACCTTCTGGAAATTGCCTGTTGCGGTATCCTGCCATTTTACAATTCCCCCGGCACTTGTGTTTCCGGAGGTAATATATGTTGCCTGAGCGACCCATGTGCGGCGTTTACCGCCTGGCGGGGCATTGAATGTATCTAAATAAACAGAACGAACATTACGTGAAGAAAGAAAATTACTGGTAGTAAAAAACTGCATACCGGCATCTGTTGTATCAGGAAAATAATTGACACCCCCCGCAGTATTAGAACCACCGCCCGATGTACCTGAAGTGCCCGACTGGGCGATCCATATCCCCCTCTTCTGATCTGATTGAATTTGATTTATAAATACATTGGTTAATGCAGATGATTTTGTCCAGGCTTTTCTTGCAGTATCGAACCTGTACAAACCCTGGTATTGAGTACCTGCCCAAATCTGGTTGCCCTTTCCAACCCAGATCGCTTTAAAATTATTGCCTGAAAAAACCGGGGTATTTGCAGTGCTGTAAGTGACAAACTTGTTGGTGAACTGTGCAAGAATTATGTTTGGAGTCGATATTAAAAAGCTAAGGAGCAGTATAATTTTCTTCATGTTTTTGATTTACATCTAATAAGTATTGTAATATTTTTAATTACTGTGTTAAAGAAAAAGCTTTAAATTAAAACAAGCAGAAAAAGTTATTTTACTTTTTCATTTTACTACTATTATATACCTTTTCTGATCCTATAATGATTGGAACACTTTCCGGGTACAAAGTAAGGCTCATGCTACTTTGTACCGTCAGGGAGCCGGGGAACAGAACAGTAAGGGTTTTGCATTTGGCATTAATATCCACTGCCACATTGTTTGTTATAGTAACCATTGTAAGCGAATCAGGCACTTTATTATCACTCCAAATCGTAGGATCACTCCAATTGCCTGATCCGGTACTCGCAGATGTAATATCGGCATTGGTTGTAAATTCTTTGCAATAAGGGCTTAGGCACAGCGGTTCAAAAAATACTACACCGCTATCTGTAGCTACCATCAGGTTAAAGCGTGAAGTATCATAAGCAAGTGCATTTATCTGGTTAGATGGTAATCCATTAGCCTGGGAAAACAACCTGTAGTTTTTAGGATTATCTATTTTATCCGCCAATCCGTCTCCCCGGTCAAAAAATACTATTCCATTATTTGTTCCAATGTATACATTACCAAACCTGTCACCACAAATAGCATTAGGACTTGCCTGTGTGCCGGCAGGAAATGCAGCAGGAAAGTTTATATAATGCACCGTACTGTATTCATCAACTACAAGTAAACCATTGTTTGCCAGAGGTACCCAAATTCTTTTTTTCCGATCTCCAAAAATTGATCTTGCTACAAAACCAGAGGGTATGGCAGGAACGCTGTTATGGTCGTAAGCCGCTATAAAATTGTTGGTACCCGCATCGTAAGTAAGCAGTTGATTAACGCCATTATTCGCTTGTGCAAACCCCCATATTTCTAAAGAGTTGCCCCCGACTGTAGATATGCCTGCTGTGCCGCTTGCAATGTTTAATCCGCCGCTTACATTGTGAAAGTATTTGCTTGAGCTGTAAAGACCTTGCCCGAGCATTCCGCTGGTTGAGTTGCCGCTTGTTATATATGCCTGCGTAGCTACCCAAACACGTGGATTTAATCCATCGGAGGTGCGGCTGGTATCAATAAAAATATTCCGTGCATTACGCGATGGTATGTTTGACTGCGCACCAATGGTATAAAAATAATTATCGGTTGCACCAAACGGAGACTTTAAATAATTAACACCACCTGCCAATGCCTGACTACCTCCTGCCTGGGTACCTGATTGAGCTATCCAGATATTGCCATCCTTATCAGTCTTAATATCATTGATCCGTACATTAGGCACTTCATTTCTCTTTTCCCATTTAGAATTTGTATACCTGTATAAACCATTGTAGTTCGTACCTGCCCACACGTCACCGTTGCCATCTACAGCTATTGCGGTAAAGTTGCTTGTAGTAAAAACAGAAGTGTTGCTCATGTTATAAATGTTGGAGTCAACACCTACCGCTACCCACGCATCTGTTACGGTTTTTACTTCTGCCGAACCGCTGCCATACAATATTGTTGCGGCATTTATAGAAACTGTTTTCGCGGTAGCATAAGTAGCATTTGGAGTAAGATTGATAGAAGTGAGGTAAGCGATTTTTTGAGATTCGCCAAAACCCAAACCGGTTACATTATAAAAACGGCCAAAACTGTTGTAGGAATTTTCTCCGTCGGTAATAAGAAAGAACCATTTATTTAACACCCCGCTGTTTGTATGTACACCACAATTATCGTTAGCGGTTGTAAATACGCGGCATGTTTGCAGAGAAGCGGGTTTCCAGTAAATATTTTGATAGGTAGAAGGATGAGAAAAGAGGCCGGGGTTCGACATATCGCGGAAGCCTGTATTTGTTTTATCAAGGTTGGCGCATTTTTCTGCAATTCGCCAGGTTACTTCATCGGGCATAGAAGCATAATGCACTTTAGCATAATTGGTAACACAAGCAGCCCAAATATCACTAAACGCCTCATTCATAGCCCCTGATTCCCATTGATAAACAAGACTGGAAGTAGTTTGAGTGATCGCATGCCCCATTTCATGAGCGCTGATGTCAAGAGTGGTATATGGCTGGCTGTTGGTCAAGGTTCCGTTCCCGTTACCAAAATGCATGTTTTTGCCACCCCAAAATGCATTTGGAAAAAAATAATTATCAATAAATACATTGTTATTATCAAACCTGGCCTCCTCCACATCCACATAGCTTCTCAATTCTCCGTTATTGTTATCCCATCCATTTCTTTGATGCACGTTGAGCCAGTAATCACTTATTATCTGCATATTAAAATGAACATCAAGGGCAGCGTCATCAAAACTAACGTCATTATGAAATTCTGCCGCTGTCCAGCTATTGTCGTCATCAATATAATCATCAGCAATTGCATCATTATTAGCAGCAGTATTATAAGCCCGGTTGTGATAATTTAGTGTAATGATGTTCTGTCCATTCCGGCTTTCGCGTAAACGGTAGGGTAGTCCCTGCACTCCGCTGTTGTTATCTGTCACGATGTTTTGTTGCCCCAGAAAACGTGTGTCTGCAGTACCGAGTGAATTTGAAGCAATGCTGTTATTATTTGCAATAGAATTAGAAGCCTTATTAGTAAGAATATTCTTGTCCTCATTAAAGTTAAAAGCTGTTTTGACGTCTGCAGCAGCTATTGTTTCGTAATTTTCTTCAACTGGTGAATTGGTGCCATGGTTACTTTCCTGAACATATTTATCACCTGCATTTGCAGTAGTTTTAAATCTGTTATTACCCACGTGTTTTATTATTGGATCGTTCAGCACAACAGTACCATCCCAGGCATTCACATATACAAGTGCCCTGCTTACCGGCTGAAGGGCATAGACATTAAATTTATAAGCAAGGCAAACCTCGCCAGGTTGTTTGTAAGTTGATACGATCACCAACTCGCCATGTGGTTTCATGTATTCTGAGTCGGTGCCTGTATAACCCGTCCATGCATACACCTGCGCACCTGTAAAGTCTATTGCTTTTTGCAAGGCGGCTTTTTCGCTTAATACAGCAGTAGTTCTAAAAGTATCATTAATGCTATAATATTCCATCTGCATCATCGACACTTTACCGTTAATGGCGGTAGAATTTATTACGCCATGCTCTACCTTGATACCTTTATAATACTGATGCAGCTTTTCAACGGTCACACTACCTGTGTTTGTGAGCCCGTCGCGGGAAAGGATGTCTACTCCCTTCCTCAATGCTAATTGGCTGGTTAGCCAATCAGCAGGTTGATTGCCCGGTAAACCTTTTTCTTTTGAAAACAAAATACTCGCCTGGTTCTCATTAGTAACAAACATTTTCGGCGCGGTCGTTGTCGTATCCTGTATGTTTAAATTTGCCTTCATCTTACGAATGGAAGGCTGAGCCCATATTGCGCAGGAAAAGCATATCAATAAACTGAATAGTAAAACTTTCCTCATACTGTTAAATATATTACTAGCGGGTGAGAATGCATGAGTTGAAAAAGACTTTTACTTTTCAACCTATTGCCCTAACACCATCTAAACTCTTACACACCAAATTCGTTTTTAGCTTTCTCCATTTCACAAATAATCCAACTAAAATTTTTAATAGAAGAAGTTCGAAGAATATTAGAAAAATAGTGTTCAGGTAGTTTTCCTTTGCATGTCGAAGATTACCAGGTAAATATTGCAATTTAAAAGATATTGTGAAATACTTACTTTGTAGTACAACTGCTTCAAATAAATAACAGTACTAATTTTCAATACTACTTTCAATATTGCCAATAACATTCTACCGTAAATAGCACTAAAAATTATAATTCTCATTTGTTAATTACGTAAGTAAGTCAAATTGCTGGACAACCGGCATTTTTTACTTGACGAGTGATAGTTGAATTTCGTAAGTATACCAAAAGCGTTCTCTGAAAAAATCGTTTTAAAGCCATTGACACAATAAACATTGGGGAAAATAAATTTTGATGTCAAAAGAGTTCTTTCCTCTGGATCCAATTTGCAGCCAGCTGTTCCGACGTTCAGCCCCGCTATTGGCAATACTCTTGTTGAACCGAACCGGCAAGCCGGAAACTTTTGTAACTTGTTTACTGTTAGCAAACCTTTTTAAAACAGACTTCATGATTTCCGGATAGTTAACGCAAGAAACGGTCTACTTTGTATACTATAGTCGAAAACGCTTCGGTCAACAGGAAATAGAACAAAAAGCCCCGATACAGCGTAAGTATTGGGGACTTCGTTTTGGGGCTTTTCGTCTACTCCACTTACTTATATCTCTAAACCTGTATAAGAAGTTAAGCCTTGCTTTTTGTTTAATAAATCCAAATTTTGAAGTAATGGAGACTAATCCATATCCTTCACACACCGAAACCCAAGATTATTACTTGCGCTGCTGACCTCGCCTTTGCCCCTGCTTCCGGCTTTATACCTGATGCAATACTGATCGCTGCATAAGAACGAACCGCCGCGTTGCACACGTTTTACTGTCCCTGGTTCTTCGGGGTCATAACTGTCAGCCGGACCTTTTGGATTTTTGCTTGCAGCATTTTGATAATAATCCGGTCTGTAAAAATCCTGGCACCATTCCCAAACGTTGCCGTCCATGTCGAATAAGCCGTAGGCATTTGGTGGAAACGATTTAACGGGTGCAACCGTTTTATATCCATCTTCCATACTGTTTGTTTCGGGGAAACTTCCCTGAAAGATATTGGCAACCCATTTTCCATTTGGTTTTAATTCGTTGCCCCAATAGTATTTCGTATTTTTTTTTCCGGCACGCGCCGCAAACTCCCACTCTGCTTCTGTCGGCAATCTTTTGCCTGCCCATTTCGCATAAGCTGCAGCATCTGTATAACTTATCTGCACAACAGGTTCGTTCTCTTTTCCTTTTATGGAACTTCCCGGACCTTGCGGATGTTTCCAGCTTGCACCTGCGAGATATTGCCACCATTGCAACGGATCGTCGAGCGAAACCTTGTGAGCAGGCGGGGTAAATACAGCGGAACCCGGAGCAAGTTTTTCAGCAGGAACGCCAGGATAATCAGCAGGATTTAACGGACGTTCTGAAACGGTAAGGTATCCTGTTGCTTTCACAAACTTCTCAAACTGCGCATTGGTCACTTCATGTTCATCCATATAAAAACCGTTAACGCTTACGGTATGTACAGGCTTTGCATCAGGAAAGTCGTTTGAACCCATTTGAAATGTTCCGCCATGTATTAAAACCATTTCGTCTTTTGCCGCTTCAGGTTCTTCTTTTGTATTCGTATGCACAACTAAAGCAACCGAGGCTAAGCGTGTCGGAGCCTTACAGGCGATGCAGCTTTTTTTCGTTGCAACTATTGAAGTATCAGCGACAGGTTTTATGTACCACGCAACAAGCAAAATGAATATACCGGCTGCAATAAGTATGATACCTGCTCTGTTATTCTCTTTATATAATTCTTTAAAGATCATTTTATTTTCTGTAGTATTTTTTTGGTTACCAGCAATGGAATTTCAATTAAACATCGTTGCGTCGCACCCGTGTACTGATGTTGCAATTAAGGAGCAAATAGAACCACTAAGACACCAAGTACACAAAGCAACACAAAGCCTTAGTGAAACTTGCTGTCTTTGTGCCTTTGTGGTTCAGGAAAAGACGCACAAAGATTTACCGTACAAGTGAGTGACACAACCAGAGCTGAGTAAAGTTATAAAGAAGGTTACAAAAAAATCAATACTAACCCAACTCAACTTCACGCCCCTGAACTACCGGCGACACATTTTCAGCAACATAATCTTCCTCTTCATAAACGGGTCTTTCTCTGTTAAAAGTTTCTGTTTCAAAAGCCGGAACCGGAAACACATCTTCTTTGACAACCGGACCACCTGCTGCCAGTTCGCTTCCCGCAACTTTTGATTTGAATATGGGCCACATCAATTGTGCATACCACTGGTCGCCTTCGTAATGAGAAATACCGTAAGATGCCGGATACCGGCGGGTAATTAATGCTGTGCCAAAAATGACATCCCATAGAAAAAACATGTTGCCGAAGTTGCCTTTGTAGTAACCAACTCCATCATCGGTCGTATCGGCATGATGCGCATGATGTGTGGCCGGCGTAGAGATGGTTCTTTCCAAAACCCAGGCAAGCGGATGCAGTATTTTGTACTTGTAAAAAGGCTTATCCCAGGCGATGCTCGAATGCGCCGATAAAGTAATCAATCCTTTGAGACCTTTTACAAATAAAGCCGGATAACCCAGTCCCACATATACCAAAACGGTCGTAACATAAGTTTGAGAAAAGAAAAGCGTGTACCAAAGATTTTGCCTGCCCGCCATAGCCATGCCCATGTAATTGGCAGAATGATGAGTACGGTGAAAGCGCCATAACCACGGAATTTGATGATGCAGGCGATGATACCAGTATTGGGTAAGATCGTCATAAATGGCAATAATCAATGCGCCCCAAAAGAAAGGAACCCACTCTAAAGCGTTTTTGGCATCTGCTATTACCAAAGGAAGAAATTTTAGACCGAAGTAAGCGACTGCAGGACCTACAACCAGCTTAGGCAAAGTGAAGCAGGCAATGTCAACAAACTTTTCATTGCGCGTCCACTTCTTTTCATATAGGCCGAATGAAAACTCGGCAATGCCGACAATAAAAGTAAGCGCCACAAACCCCCAGCCGTTGAGGTTGGTAAAGATGGCTTCGATGAATTTGATCATGATTTGAATTTAAGAATGAATAATGAACAATGAGTAGTGAATAGTGAATTGTGAGTAGTGAATAATTAACAATGAACAATGAGTAGTCTGTGTTTTGACCATTGACCATTGACCTTCTACCTTTTAATGCTAAAAGAGACATCATGTTTTTTAGGCTTTTTGAGCCACGGCTTTTGACCGGTGAAGTGAAATACTGCAAACATGAGCAGCACCGGCAAAGCATAAATAAAGATGCTCAGGAGAGCGTTTCTGAAAATTTGCTCTTTAACCTGTTTTTCCATTTTCATAGTATTATTTGTTTGTATTGATGGTAACATTTGAAGAGTCGGCTGGCTGACTTCTGTTGGCAAATCGAAGGCTGAACCTGACACCAAGCCACAGAATTAAAAGCGGAATGATTACCAGCGCAAAGCCTAACAATATCTTTTTGAAGAGCAGGGTGACATCGGATAAAGTCATGATGAGTTGTTTATATTTTTTATTATTAAAATTCTTTTTCTCCAAACTCGCTTGAAGGCAGCTTCATTTTTTTGTTGAACTGTTTCAGGTTAAAGCTTATGTTTAAAAGCAATACGTCGGTTTCAACTATATAATTTGTGCTGGTATAAAAATCATTTCCCCGGGTAGTTATTCTTTGCCTGTTTGATCCAAGAAGACCCATATCCATATTTTGCCATTGTATCGTTGCTGAAAGCCGGCCATTCAGAAAAGTTTTTTTGAGAGATGAGTTGGGAGACAGGAAATAAGATTCTTCACCCTGTGCTGTCGCTCTGCGCGAGATATAGTTAACTCCAAATTGAAAACTAAATGAAGGAGCAAGCTGAAAGCTGTTATTGGCATTTATAGAATAATTCCAGCTTGCATTATTAACAGAAACACTGTTATGAAAAAGAGATCCGTTTATTTTATAGCGGTAAATATTTGCCCCTATAAATAAGTTCCACCACTTTACAGGTTTAACCGTTAACCCCGATTCTATTCCCAACAATTTTGCGTTTCCTGCATTGGTATATATTCTGTTGAGAATAGTATCATTATAAACACTGTTTACGCGCTGAACAGAATTTTTTATTTGCTTATAATATGCACTTAAAAATAAGGAACCTGATTTGTATTCTTTAATTACGCCAAGTTCTGAGAGGTGAATAAACTCGGGTAACAAGTTGGCATCACCTTGTTCCAGGGTTTCAGAATGTTCTCTTTCAGGAAAAGGATTTAATTCAAAATTTCTTGTACGCTCGACACGCCGGCTGTATGCCGCTTTCACTTTCCACTTCTTATCAAGACTATATAAAATATTTGCAGAAGGAAAGAGGTTAGACAGATCGAGCTTGTTTTGTTTTGGGTTACCGGTGAAAGAAAGTTTGCGTGTTGCATACTCATAACGAAGACCGGCAGTATATTCTAACTTATTCACTTTTGCGCCGTACTGGCTATAAATTGAATGTATTTGATTGCTTGTATAAACGCCGCTTGTAAAAGCAGGATCAATAACATATTGATTGGTATGCTCAATATTAGTTTTATAGATAAAATTTCCATTCTGCTTATCGTATCTGAATTGATAGCCGCTTTCCAATTTTCCTGATCCTATTTTAACAGCATAATTTATTGAGCCTCGATAACCATGAAGCGGATTTGTATTGGTGTTATACGTGTATTGTATAGTATCATTTGTTCCAGGATAAAACTGATTGAGGTTTGTAGTGGTTCCATAAAGATTTGCGTACTCATATAACAGTGAAACTGTGAACTCAGAACTATTTGTGAAAGTATGTGTATAGTCGAAATTGCCTAAAGAAAAATTGCCGTTTTTTGTCTGCAGGTTATCATTAAAATAAGTTGTTCGCCGAAAAATGCTACCATTACTTACATCTGTTTTACTGTTGTTGTATAAAAGATCAGCAGTACGCGCCTGAAATTTTACACCGTTATACACTCCAATGCTGAGTGAATTATTTTTATCTGCTGTATACACAAGCGATGCTCTTATTGAATAATTATACCGCTTAAAACTTCTTTCCCCGTTGGAAGGAAAGGAAGTGAAAACATTATTTATCGTAGTGTTCGCATCTCCTTCCCTTAAGCCGGCAGCATCATTGCGCAAATAATTACCTCCTGCTGAAAAATCCCACTTGCCTTTTTTATAATTTGCTGTTGCGTCTGCTCCAAAACGCACGGGTTTGTTTTTGTTTGAGTAGTCATGTATTGCGGGTAATCCTCCCTGTGCATTCGCTGTTACAAATAATCCGTCGCCGATACCTTTTTTCGTTGTAATGTTTATAATGCCCGCTTTACCATCAGGATCGTATTTGGCGGAAGGTGCGGTGATAAGTTCAATATTTTCTATCGCATTTGCCGGAATTTGATTTAACACCACATCAATATCAGTTTGAACAGGTTTGCCATTGAGCAGCACAAGAAACCCTGATGAGCCTCTCATAGTTATCTCGCCTTGAGCGTTAACTGATATTGACGGAAGATTTTTAATTACATCGATTGCACTTCCCCCCTGCGCTGCTTGAAATTGATCTGACTTATAAACCTGTTTATCCATTTTGTAATACACTTTTGCCTTTTTACCGGTAACTGATATTTCCCTCAAAAGTTCTGCAGAAGGGCTTATAAGCAGCATTCCAAGATTAATTTTTTGCTTACTGACAAAATGAATATTAGTGATGACTTTTTGCTGATAGCCTATAAATTCAACCACTAGATAATAACTGCCGGTATTGATTTTATTCAATTTGAACAATCCATTTGCATCGGTGAAAGTGGCGGTCAATAAAGAAGAGTCTTTTGTTTTATACAAAGTAATACTGGCATCTTCCAATGACTGAGAAGTTATGTCGTCTTTAATCATTCCCTCTAAAGAGTTATCCTGGGCCTGTAAAGCCGTGACACAAATCAAACCAGCGAAAAAAGATACAATCCTGTACATGTTGTCAGCTATTTAGCAGCAAACTATAAATTTTACTATTACCCGATTATTACCTATTTAACTCCCGTTGCAGCAATAGTTCCATTGCTATTCACACGATGTATTCTTCTCTTCAACACATCGTCCCAATCGATGAAAGGATAAATATTGTATCGCTTTGCTTCTTCATCATACAAAGATTTTAGTGCCTGCAGTTTTTCAGGATATTTTTTGGAAAGATCAATGCGCTCATTGAAGTCATCATTCAGGTTGTACAGTTCCCAAACGTCTTTGTCGTAAGTGCCCCCCAGCGAAATCCTGTTAGAGTCGGGGATTATATTTTCATCAATATAATCAGGATGATGAAGTGTTCCGGCTTTCCAGCCGTCTTTGTAAATAGAGCGTGAGCCGAAAATATAATAATACTGGTCTGTATGTTTTGAAGCAGCTTTTGCATTATTAAAAGAATACACCAGCGAAGTACCCTGAATAGAATCCTGCCTGATATTTTTAATGTATGCGGGCTGCTGAATGCCGATTTATTCGAGCGTTGTCGGCAATATATCTATCACATGTCCGTATTGGTTGCGAATGCCGCCTTTATCCGTAATCGCTTTAGGGTAAAAGACGATCAGCGGGTTTCTCGTGCCGCCTTCTGAGTTGGCATCCTGCTTCCAGTATTTAAACGGTGTGTTGCAGGCTTGCGCCCAGCCAAGCGGATAATTGGTCTGATGTCCTCCGGGCGTTCCGATTTCGTCAAGGCTGTCGAGATTGGCTTTTATCGCCACGCGGTCGGGAAGCGTTTTACCAAAAACGCCTTTATTAATCACACCGTTGTAAGTGCCTTCTTTGCTGGCGCCGTTGTCGCCGATAATGACATAAATCAACGTGTTGTCAAGCTGATTGGTTTGCTTAAGATAGCTGACTACTCTTCCAAACTGATTATCTATATAAGTAAGATAACCTGCATACACTTCCATAAATTTTGCATACACTTTCTTCTCATCTGCAGATAAAGAGTTCCAGGGTTTCACACCCGGACTGCGCTCTGGCAATTGTGCGTTTGCCGGTATAATGCCCAGTTTCTTTTGATTGGTAAGTACCTGCTCGCGATACACATCCCAGCCGTTATCAAACTTTCCTTTGTACAGGTCGCTCCATTCTTTTGCAACCTGGTGGGGTGCATGTGTTGCGCCGGGTGCATAATATAAAAAGAAAGGTTTCGCCGGCGCTGCCTTTTTCTGTTTACCAATATAGCTGATGGCTTTATCGGTAATTTGCTCATTCAGGTTTCTTCCGTCAGGAGTAACATGGGTATTGTCTTCAACAAGGTCGGGTGAATATTGATCAGTTTGTGATCCTAAAAAGCCAAAGAAGCGATCAAAACCTTTACCGCTTGGCCAGTGATCAAAAGGGCCGGCATCGGTGGCTTCTTCGTCGGGCGTTAAACCATATTTGCCAACAGCGAAAGTGTTATAACCGTTGTCGCGCAGCACTTCTGCAAGCGTGCCGCTGCTTGATGGCATTCTGCCGTCATACCCCGGAAAGCCTGCGGACAAAACTGTGTGTGCAAATCCGCCCATGTGTACCGAATGCTGATTGCGCCCGGTAAGCAAAGCTGCACGGGTTGGTGCGCAAATAGCGCAGGTGTGAAAGTTGGTGTAGCGCAAACCGTTGCCGGCTAAACTGTCAAATGTGGGTGTGCTTATGAGACCGCCAAAAGTGCCTGATGCGCCAAAGCCTACATCATCGAGCAGAACCAGTACAATATTTGGCGCTGCAGCCGGCGCTTTTACAGGTTGTGGCCACCATTCTTTTGAATCTTTCAATGTCTTGCCAACCACACCGTTGTAGGGTTGTTCAGATGTTTGTGCTTTTACGTGCTGCAGAGCAAAACCGGTAATTAATAAAAGTGTAATTTTCTTTGTAATGCTTTTTATAAATCGTTTATTTATTTTCATTTTCATTTCTATGTTTAGATCATAAGAAGGTTGTAATTATTGCTGAATATTGAACAAACTGTACAAGAGTGCGACGCAACGGCAGCCCGATGGCTGCAATGCAGCCCGGCTCATAAAGTGCATACATATTCATTAGGGTTAAAGCCATCGTATTGATAACAAAGTGCGCATGAGAAACTATGGTATTACTTTACCGGCCCTTGCGTATCGCTTCCATTGGGATGGTGTATTCTTTTATTATAGACATCGTACCAGTCAATTAAAGGGTACAGATGGTTCTTCTGCGCCTGTTCATCAAACACTATTTTCAGCTCTGCTAACTTTTCCGGATTTTTCTTTGCCAGATCATTCCTTTCATTAAAGTCTTCGTTTAAATTGTACAACTGCCATACATCATCATCAAAACTTTTATCAGCAACTGTTTCGCCCGGTTTAAAATCAAAATCAATATTGTCGGGATGGTGTGCAGCTTCGGCTTTCCATCCGTTGTAATAAACAGAGCGTGAGCCAAAGATGTAATAGTGCTGAACTATATGTTTTGAAGGCGCTTTTGCATTATTAAAAGAATAAACCAATGA
>CAXUMK010000072.1:16418-22279 GCA_964251885.1 uncultured Segetibacter sp.
TGCCTTGTACCGTGTCTTGCTTAACACCGCCGATATATTCAGGAATTGTAAGCCCGGCCTGCTCTAAAGTAGTCGGCAATAAATCAATAACGTGTCCATACTGAGTGCGAATGCTGCCTTTGTCTTTAATACCTTTCGGGTAAAAAACAATCAATGGATTGTGTGTGCCGCCTTCTGCATCGGCATCCTGTTTCCATTCTCTGAAAGGAGTATTGGCGGCCTGCGCCCAGCCTAAAGGATAATTTGCCGAGCCGTTTGGTGTGCCGATTGAGTCGATGTTTTCGAGGTTTGTTTTAAGAAAATCTGCCTCTGTTTTTGTTCTGGCGGGGTTTGTTCTGGGTGTAATAACTCCTTCAAGCGTTCCTTCTTTGCTGGCGCCGTTATCACCAATGATAGCATATATGATTGTGTTATCGAGCAGATTATTTTCTTTCAGATAATTGATCACCCGGCCTATCTGGAAATCGGTATAGGTGAGGTATCCGGCGTAGACTTCCATAAAGCGGGCAAACAATCTTTTCTGGTCTGCAGTAAGAGAATTCCATTCCTGTATACGCGGATTGCGCGGAGGCAACTGTGCATACGCAGGCACTATGCCTAATCTTTTTTGATTGGCAAGAACTCTTTCGCGAAATACATCCCAGCCTTCATCAAATTTTCCCTTGTACTGGTCGCTCCAGTATTTATCCACCTGGTGGGGTGCATGTACTGCACCGGGAGAATAATATAAGAAAAATGGTTTGCCGGGAGCCGCCTTTTGCTGACGGGCAATGTAACTGATTGCCTTATCTGTTATCTGTTCATTCAGATGTCTTCCATCGGGGGTTACATGGGCATTGTCTTCAATAAGATCAGGCTTGTACTGATCTGTTTGCGAACCCAGAAATCCAAAGAAGTGATCGAAACCTTTACCACTCGGCCAGTGTTCAAATGGTCCCGCATCGGTTGCTTCTTCATCGGGCGTTAAACCATATTTGCCCACCACAAAAGTATTGTAACCGTTGCCCCTGAATATTTCTGCAATAGTTCCGTCATTGGAAGGTATCCTTCCATCGTATCCGGGAAAGCCGGCAGACATAGCAATATGAGAAAAGCCTCCTTCGTGTACATAGTGGCTGTTGCGCCCGGTAAGCAAAGCCGACCTTGTTGGCGCGCAAATAGCGCAGGTGTGAAAGTTGGTGTAGCGAAGTCCGTTATTAGCCAGGCTGTCAAGAGTGGGTGTGCGAATCAATCCGCCAAAAGTGCTGGTGGCGCCAAAGCCTACATCGTCCAAAATAATCCAGACAACATTCGGCGAACCTGCCGGAGCTTTGGCAGGTTGTGCCCACCATTCCTTTGAGTCGTTCAGCGTTTTGCCTATTGTTCCCTGGTAAGTTTGCTGATTGTTTTGAGAAATACCCTGTACCGATGCCAGCAGTAAAGCTGCGATCAGTAACAGGTAAGTTTTGTTTATTGTTATGAGTTTCATTATTGTAATGTTTTGTTTTTATTGAACACGCATTTTATCTTTATTCGACATCGTTGTGTCACTCCCTTGTACTTTTAATTCTTGTATCAGCGATGCTTTACAACTACCAACCGGGGTTTTGTGTAAAGCCTTTGCTTCGTCCGCCATACAAATCAATTTCTGTTTGAGGAATTGGGAACAAAGTATCTTTTAGTGATGCCGCAGCTTTTGGATTGCCCGGCATACTGTACACAGCATTCAAATAATACTGCCCAGGCCCCAGGTCTGTTCTTCTTACTAGGTCAAACCAGCGCTGGCTTTCCTGTATAAATTCCTTTCTTCTTTCAGTAAACACAGCATCGCGAAAAGCGGACTGGCTTAATCCCGAAGGCAAATCGTAATAATGGTTTGTGTAGTTGCCATTGGCTGTATAAGAATTGTAAGCCCTCGCTCTTACTATGTTAATGGCAGCGAGTGCGTCGCTTGTCGGGCCGCCATTTAATTCATTCAAAGCCTCAGCGTATAAAAGAAATACTTCGGCGTAGCGGATAACCGGAAAATTTACTTTGCTGTTTGCACCCTGGGTTCCCTGCAGCGCTGTTACAAATCCGGTACTTTGATCAACAAATTTTAAAAAATTAAAGAAGGGCCACTTTACCCATTTTCCTGTTGTCTGGTTAAAAAGCGAGTCATAAAATGTAGTACTTCTTCTTTGGTCTGTCATATCAAATATGTGTATCACACTACTGTCTGCGGGAATGTCGGCAGTGTATGCAGAGTTGCTCCAGGTAAACGAGCTTAAGGTATTGGTGCTTGTAAAGCCTCCTGCTGTTCCGTTAAACTGTGCAGAGAAAATATGCTCTTTACCGTTCTTGGTTGCCGGCTGAAATGCATCACCAAATTTTGGAAACAAATCATAACCGTAATTTCCGGTTGTTGCATCACCAAGGTTTGCTGTACCCGAAGTAATCACTTTTTTAAGCTCCGAAACTGCATTTGCCCAGTCGTGCCTTGTTACATACACCTTTGCCAATAAGGCGTGTGCCGCTCCACCTGTAACTCTTCCAATATTTGCTCCGCCATAAGTTGCCGGTAATAAAGCTGCTGAGTCAAGATCGGCAATGATTTGTGTGTATACAGCTTCTTTAGGTGTGCGGTCAACCAGTTCGCCCGCTTTTGCAACTGTAGCCTGGTCGTGCAATACCAATGGAATATCTCCAAACAAACGGACAAGATTAAAATAATACAAAGCCCTTATAAATCTTGCTTCACGCACCAGGTTTGCAGCCGAATGTGATGGATCTACAAACTGAGTAGCAGGTATAGCAGGAATTTTGTCTATAGCTATATTAGCCTTGTTTATGCCCCAGTATAACTGTGCATATATTTTATGCACACGGTCATTGGTGCTTGTATAAGTAGCTGTACCTAACGCCCTTACATCAGGGTTAGTGTTCGACGGACTATACACCTGGTTATCGCTGGGGTTATCGACAAGCAAATTCAGATTACGTCCGTAAATCGGGAAATCATTATTAATATCTGTGCTTAGTGTGCTGTAAACGGCCGTTACAGCAGCAACTGCATCGCTTTGTGTCTGGTAAAAATTTCCGGGAGTAAGGCTTCCCTGCGGATGCTCATCGAGTTTGTTGCACGAGAGCAATATTGCCTGCAGCGCTATTGCCAGTATGAATGTTTTTAATGCATTTTTCATTTCTACAATTATTTTTTTAATGAGTTAAAAAGTTACGTTCACTCCTGCCGTATAAGTTCTGTAATTAGGGTATACGCCGTAGTCAATTCCTGGCTGCAGGTTATTCTGATCATAGAAATTTGCTTCAGGATCCAATCCTTTATAATGAGTGATAGTCAGCAGATTTTGCGCAGAGACATAAATTCTTATCTGCTTTGCAAGAAGCTTTGCGGCGATATTTTTAGGGAAGTTGTAGCCAAGTGTAATATTTTTCAATCGCACATAAGACCCGTCTTCAATATAAATATCAGATACCTGCACCACCGGCGCATTCACCACTTTTGGAAATTTTCCATTTGGGTTGGCAACCGAGTCCCATCTGTTTAAAAGCGTTGTTGAAACATTTTGTGTGGTAGTGGTTTTTTCTAACTGCTGCTGCAAAAGATTGAATATTTTATTGCCAAATGATCCCTGGAAGAAAAATGAAAGATCAAAATTCTTATAAGCGAATGTATTGTTGAAGCTTGCCGTAAACTTAGGCTGTGCATTACCGAGATTGTGTTTATCTGCTGTAGTTACCACACCATCTCCATTAGTGTCCACATATTTTCTGTCACCGGTTGACTGCGACACGCCTGCCAGCTTCGGTGTAGGTTTCGCACCATACACATCAGCAGAAGTTAGAAGACCGGCGGTATTGTATCCCCAAAAAGTACCTACCGGCAATCCAACTTTTACAATTACAGGAGAAACCTGCCCTGTTGGAGCTACAGGAAAAAATGACTGACTTGGTCCTAAACTCAATACCTTATTTGCATTGCTTGCATATATAATAGTTGATTTCCACGAGAAATTTCTTCCCCTGATATTATCTGTATTGACAGTTAATTCTACTCCTTTGTTTTCCAGGCTTCCTATGTTTTCAGATGCGGATGCGTAGCCCGAAGACAATGGAATTAAACCCGTGCCGCTAATAAACAGATTAGTTGTCTTTTTGTAATAGGCATCAGCAGTTAGCGTAATGCGGTTTTGAAGAAAACCCACGTCTATACCCGCATTATACTGTGCAGTTGTTTCCCATGTGAGATCGGGGTTGGATAACTGTGATGGCGCCAGTCCGTTTGTTGCTGTAAGCGGACTGCCAAAATAATAACTATTAGAATTGATTGTTGCAAGAGAACTGTAAGCCGGGAAATTAGCATTTCCAACACTTCCGGCTGTTAATCTAACTTTTAAGCTGCTGACAGTTTTGGTGTACTTCTTAAAGAAATCTTCATTTGATGCATTCCATGAAAATCCTATTGCAGGAAATAAACCCCACTTTTTGTTTGCACCTGCGGGTGATGCTCCGTCAGCTCTTCCTGATAATGTCAGGTTATATTTATGTTGATACGAATAAGAAATTCTTCCTAACCATGAGTTTCTGATTTGTTTCGCTTCTCCCGAACCAACGACTTTATTAACTGAGGCATTATAGAGATTGTTGAAAGTTGTTGCATCTGACGGAAAAGATTGTCCTGCGGCAAATGCAATTTCAGATTTTTGATATTGGGTGGTATAACCGCCTAATACATTCAGAAAATGATTTTCACTAAAGGTGTGATCGTAAGTGATCGTATTTTCATTGAGCCAGCTTACATTACTAATAGTACCAACGGAGCCTGAGCCTGTTATAGTGCCACCGTTATTTCCCCCATTGGTATAAGATGGCGCGTAGAAGTTTAATTTGGTATTTAACAAGTCTGCGCCAAAAGTAGATTTTAGCACCAGTTCCTTTGCCAATCTGTATTCTCCTGAAACATTGCCTAAAACGCGAGATAATTTTGTTTGGTTAACAGTAGATACTATATCGAGAATAGAGTTGTCTGAAAACTGCTGACCGCTGATAGTATTGAGCGTAGGATTGATTGCGGGCTGCGGCGCAGTGTTATACGTTCCGTCTGCATTCTTAACTGTTTGCAAAGGATTATTAAGGTACAAAGAAGAAAAGGCATTACTAAAGCCGATACCATTATAAGCCGCGCCGGGTAATTTATTTTCTGTCGAATTACTTCCAAAAATACTGGTTGCCAGCTTAAATTTGTCAGAGTAGTTTTTTTCGTAATTAGCCCTTCCGGAATACCTGGTAAAACCGGTAGCTGTAACAATACCTTTTTGATTAAAATAATTGCCTGATACCGAGTATCTCGAATTATCATCGCCGCCGTAAATGGTAAGCTGGTGATTTTGCAAAGTACCTGTTTGTAATGCTGCAGCAGGCCAGTCTCCATTAACGCCTGAAGCTCCCAGGGAGTCGATCAGCTTTTTATTGTTGGCTAAACCTGCCTGGATAGTCGGGGTGGCATTATACAGATCGTCGAATAATTTTGCCCATTGCGACCCATTGAGAACCGACAGTTTTTTGGATGCTTTCTGCGTTCCATAAGAAGCGCTGTACGATACATTATTACTCGATTTTGTTCCTCTTTTTGTGGTAATAATCACTACACCATTTGCGCCGCGTGATCCATAGATAGCGGTGGCAGAAGCATCTTTTAATACATCAATGGATTCTATGTCGGAAGGGTTAATAGTTGACAGACCATTTGAAGACACACCGGTTACAGACGGAACAGTGCCGGAACCGGGAGATAAGTTGGTAAGGCTGTTATCATTATAATAAATAAATCCATCAATAACATATAAAGGATCATTTCCGAAGCTTAACGAATTTCCGCCCCT
>CAXUMK010000073.1:0-20440 GCA_964251885.1 uncultured Segetibacter sp.
AATTTGCAGCCGCTTTATTTTTATTATCTAAATTTCTAACCCTTGATTAGCATTATTAACTAAACAACTCACGCCTATGCATAAAAAAAGATAATCACATCAAACAAAAAGCCGGTGTTCGTAGCACCGGCAAAAACATTTGCTCAACTCTTTTAAAAAATAAAGCTATGTCAACGACAAAAGTAAACACTCCTTCTAATTTACTTAAAATTGAAAATATCACCTTCGGGATTGCCCATGTTAACTATTTGAATTTAAGCGAAGCCGAAACGCCACTAACAATAGACCACGTTTTAACAATATGCGCAAATGCTTGGGGCGTTGCGGAAAGCGATATTAAGTGTAAACTCAAACACAACAAGTATGCTGAACTGGTAATTCAAAGTTCCTTTCTTTGGGCTGCTGTTTCATATTCTAATTTAAGCTGTAAAGAAGTTGCCTCCTATATTGGTTGCTATAGTTGTACGGTTGATAATTGTTGCATGAGAACTAATGGCATAATAGAAGGCTGTTATAAAGGCAATTATAAGGATACCTACAATCAGGGAAAATTTTATGATACCATCCTGAAGATTGTTACCGAATGCGAAAAAGAAAGTAACAATTCGGGTTTAAAAAATGTTCAAAAAAAGATGTGTCCCCCGTTAAAAAAGGATATGCTTGGGAACACACTCTGGATGCTTAGCCTATATCAAATTGATACGCTACCAATCAGACCGCTAAGCTGGTTCGAAGGATATATAAGAAAATCTCTTATTTGCATTTATAAGCCAGGTGTTAAAGACTGCTCAACTACAGTACCGATGTCTATTGATGAAGCCGGCCGGTTGTTTGTTTGTCAAATTAATGGTTGGCGTTTCGCTATGTCATCGGACATAGCGCATATACGTAGGCGCCATCCTGTTTGCGACAAGTGTGCTCGAAAAAACAATTGCCCTTTTGTTATAAACCTGGATGGAACGCTATTAGCTAAAGTTGAAAAATGCTTCACCCCATTAGAAGATAACTCTTTGAGAGTTCCGGCAGAGTTCTTTAAACCATTCGAGAAATATCAACTTCAATAAGCATGCAAAAAAAATATATGCAGGATCACTCAATTGAAGCAATAAACCAGATAATTAACACCTCAAAACTTACGCAATCATAAAATCTTAAATCATGGCAAAGAAAAAATCTGTTAAAGACGAAATAGCAGTACTTAGAAAAGAAAACGAACGCTTGCAAATGGAGATGCTTCAACTGCAGTCCGTGATCATGCCAAAAATTAAGGCACTTGAGAAGAAATCAGAAGCGATTAAACAGGAGAGGCTAAGGCAAATCGCTAAGTCTCAAATAGCATCTTCAATGCAAAGGGCAAGGATGATTTTTAAAAACATTCTTTTGACAAACTTAATGTTCTCTGAAAGTGAAGTACAGGTAACACCAAAAGACGAAGTAGAAACCTACCTGGACCCGCCGCGGACTGGCACTAAACGCTTTACTTAACAAACAATAAACCCTTTAGCAATGAGTAAAAATAAAATACTCCTTAGCAAAAAGGAGTTAAAACAGATGATTCGGGCAGAAGTCTCAAAAGAAATGTCCCGGCCAAAAACTACACCTATTTCTATAAAATCGATGGAAATATACCTGTTTCATCACTTTAACTAAACAAGAAGGTCATTAGGACTTCCTGAAAGAACAGAACCTGTTTGTTTAACCTGATGTAATATTTATTCATTTATTCCAAAAACAAAAGCATTTACAAAAAGCCATCCGGACAGGGTGGCTTTTTTACTACCTATTATGCTACCCTGAACACCGTTGTATAATAAGATTATTGGAGGTATGAGGACTTGAACCCACTTTGTTGTAATCGTTATGATTGCCGACATGTTGCTAATAGTAGAAAAACTTTCTGCAAACGCAATAATTATTTTTTTGTCTTTTGCATATATAAAGAATTGATAATCATTTGATTTTTTATTTACACCTTATTTATAGGGTAAAAAATATGATAAAAAGGGATTTTATAGGAAACAAGATTGAGCTTTTTATATATACCCTATATGGAGCAGGAGAAAATATACACCAGGCGCCAGTTGGCGGACATTTTCAAAGTTAAGTTAGATACTGTAAAGAAATGGGAAACGAAGGGTTTAATCACACCTGCTTTCCATTTGAACAACCGGCCCCGGTACACTGACGAGACAATTGAAGGACTGAAGCGTAACACGGCAAGTTCACTTATACCAATCAATGTAAATCTTTAAGCAATGGATCTGATCGTTACGTCAAATGAGGCACTGGAGTTATTGCTTGCTAAAGTGATTAATGAGAGACTGCAAAGTCTGCCAGTGGCATTGCCTGGTGAACCTTCAGAAATTATCAATACAGAAACTCTTTGCCAGCGATTAAATGTAAGCGAACCCACTATCATAAGAATGAGGAAGAAGAAGAAGATTCCTTTCATGCTGATTGGTTCTTCAGTGAGATACAACTACCCTGATGTAGTAAAGGCATTATCGAAATAATCATTTATAAATACACAGCACATGACACCGGAATTTATTAGAATGTTAGAAACGGAAGAGGAGGCAGCTATGAGGCTGATCAGAACTGGCGGCTGCAGCAATATAAACCTTCAGGGTTTGCTTCATGTTGGCGTAGCTGCCTTTGGTATGAGCCATAACATTGACATCCATGCCCCTAATCCTGAAAAGACAATAAGTTTTTTAAAGGAGCTATACGAAAAGTACGCATTTCTAAAGGAAGAAACCTGTTTGGAAAACGGCAAGATGTAAAAGTTGGCAAAGCGTGATATCTACAGAAAAAATTATTTCCCACATCGAAAGTGATTTAACGGCGGTCAAAAAACCATTGCTTACTGATTTTGACGCTTTTAGAGTAACTAAAGAAAAAGATATTCCGCAGCCTGAACCTACTATAAAAATTGCCGGTGCCTCTATCGCAAGCCCTGGTAACATAACTGGTATTAGCGCCGCCGCAAAGGCTGGAAAGACCGCATTTAAAAATGTTGTTATAGCCGGGGCAATATCGAAGGACGGTTTAATAGATGGGTTTGAGAGTTTAGAAATTATACCAAATGCGGCCGGCAAGGCTGTAATAGATTTTGACACCGAACAGTCAGAAGCGGACCAACAAACTAATCTTAACGCAGTACTAAGACGGGCAAACATTCATTCAACTCCAGATTACTACAGGTCCTATAACGTCAGACAACTTAAGTTAGAAGATTACCAAAGTGTTACAAGCGATATATGTCAATTGAGCAGTGAGGCATTTAAAGGAGTGCATTTGATAGTTATAGATGGCGGAGCCGATTACATAGCGAGCGTTAATGATGAGGCAGCGGCTTATAATATTGTTCAATACTTCACACACCTTTCAATCAAATACGATTGCCCGGTAATAATCATCGTCCACCAAAACCCAGGGAGCGACAAAGAGAGAGGTCATTTCGGGTCAGAAATACAGCGTAAGTGTTACGGCTTACTCTCTATCACTAAAGAGGGCGATGTATCAACCTTGCAACCTAAAATTATGAGGAGAGCCGGTAACGGGGATGTCCCATTCATTAACTACCAATATTGCAAAGACAAGGGGTATCATGTGCAGGTTGAAAGCCTAAATAATGATGTCGCTAAAGACGTGAAGAACCGTGAGCGCATAAAGGAAATTGCAAGTCAGGTTTTTTCACCTCCCGCTGCTCTTAAACATAAAGATGCCGTTTCAAAGATTATGGATGCTACAAACAAAGGCTTATCGACATCCAAAACTATGTTAGGAAACATGGAAGGTTTTGGTTATGTGATTAGGGGAAATGATGACCATTACAGGCTAAATATTGATAAGGTCAATTTAGGTCAAAACGGGTCAATTGACCCAAATTAAGGTTAGGTCAATTATATATATAGATAATTGACCTTGACCTAACTTTTTTGAACTAATGAAAATTGACCTAAAAATTTACAAACATGATTGAAACAAAAAGTAAATATGGCTTAGACAAAACGAGCAAAAAGTTCAAGTGTCCAGCCTGCAATCAGAAAACATTTGTAAGGATTAAAGATTTTGAAACCGGGGAGTATTTGCCGGATCATGTTGGCCGCTGTGACAGAGAAAGCAATTGTGGTTACCATTACACAGTAAAACAATATTTGAAAGAAAATGGAATAGCATATACTCCTCAAACTGCTAACGAACCTGAAATCGTAGTACCTGAAAAAGTGGACTACATGCCGGATGAATTTATACTGCAGTCCATGAACGGATTTGACCAAAGCAATTTTGCTGTTTATCTCATTGGTTTATTCGGAGATGAGATAGCAAAGAAAACACTTGAAAAATATTGCGTAGGCCGTGCAAAGGCAGATAACGGCAAAGCCTGCATCTTCTGGAATGCTGATAGTGCCCAAAACATAAGAACAGGAAAGATCATTTGTTACAATCCGGAAACCGGCAAAAGGATAAAAGCTATTCCGCCTGTAATGGTTCATAAAGCTTACAACAAGAATTTTAATTTAAACCTTGTTTTTTTTGGTGAACATCTTTTAAGCGAATATCCTAATAAAACGGTCGGCCTCGTTGAAAGTGAAAAGACAGCCATTATAGCAAGTATTTATATGCCTCAGTTAGTTTGGTTAGCAACAGGCGGAGCAAGCGGCTGCAAATGGCGTGAATACAGTGTCTTTAGCGCTCTTAAAGGCCGGAACATAATATTGTTTCCTGACTTTGGGCTGTTTAATAAACAGTCTAAAAAGACTTGTTATAACGAATGGAGCGAAAGAGCAAATAGTATAGCGGAAAGGATGCCTTGCACAATCAAAGTAAGTGATGTTTTAGAAGCATCATTGCCGGAAGCAGAAAGGGTAAATGATTATGATTTAGCAGATATGCTTATCAAAAGGGAAAACGGTAAAGGATGGGCTTTAACAGATCCTGTTATTGAAGGACAGCCAGGCTACCCCGTTATGTGGGATTTGTATTCTAACAAAAACAATTAAAAACTTTAAAATGAGTACCGCTTTAAAAAATGCAGTTCAAATGTCCGGGGTTGATTTCACCGTCAACATGACTGCTAAAGTGAAAAAGAAACTATGTCTTTACATAGAAACGATTATTGAAGAAAAGAAACACATAGATAACGAGGACGTTCTACAGAGCGTAAAAGAACTGATAGAAGAAGGCAAGTTGCAGGAAATGAAAGTCCTGGTAAAATTTACAAAGTAATGGCAAAGAAAAAATACGTAAGCTCTTCGGCCGCCATGTGGTCGCTGTTTCTTGAATACAAGAACGAAGTAAAGTCTAATCCGATAAATATTATTGAGCAAAGGAAAGGTGCTGTAGTTCTGCCAAAAAACTTTGAAGGTGAACTACCAGCTGCCATTATTACCCTTCCTGTTCAACGGCCTTTGACTATGGAAGGCTTTGAAAATTTCTGTGCAGATAAAAATATTATCAATGACCTGGGAGATTATTTTTCAAACAAGAACGATCAATACGCTGCATTTTCCACTATCTGTTCGCGTATAAAAAGGGTTATTCGTGAAGATCAAATTACCGGTGGGATGGTTGGTATTTTCAATGCTTCAATTACTCAGAGGCTAAATGGTTTAGCCGATAAACAGGATGTTGGTTTAGAAGCAAGTGGAGACGTAAAAATTACATTGAATTTGAACCCAGGAACCAATGTTTAAGTAGGGTTCAAGTCTGATACTCTCTTAAATTATAATACAAAAGCTACCAAAAAGAGCAAAACAGGTAGCAATCAAATTTTATAATATGCTTCAAATTAATGAAAACGGCGAAATAGAAGAAACTGAAGAAGATGACTTCGAGTCCCGGCTAATCGTATTAAATCAAATGGTAAAAAACAAACAAAACAAGGAGCAGCAAAGGGATAATCTTTTAAGATATATCGCTGCTTTGCTTAAAATAGATGGTACCCAGTTCAATGAATTTTCTTAACCAATAAAGCAAATACGATGACAGATAATAAACCGGTATTTAATGAGATGGACAATTTATTGAAACGTTCAAAAAATTTACCCTTTCCATTGAGATGGTCAACACAATACCTTATTAGGAAAGCTTATAAAAGTTTAACCAACCCGAATGCAAAATCTTTACTGCCTCTTATGAAATTCTTTTTCAACAAACCGGCTGAACAAAGGAATACTTATGTAAGCATTGAAAGTATTGCAAAAGAAATAGAACTGTATTTGTCAGAAACAACCTGGAGGACTCATAGCATTACAAAGAAAGCCTGCAGAACAGCTTTGATCCTTACAGGTTTTAAAATAAATAGAAAGCAGGTGCTGGTTAATGACTTTGATTTTAAAATACTCTTGGAAGTTAATAGACTTGACAGTGATGCTGCAACGGATTCCTTTTTGAAAGAGCATCCAGAATTAATAGAGCAAATCCAATATGAAAAGAAGTTTTTCATTGAAGGTAAAGAAGACGATTTTAATAAATTGTACACACGCACTACCGGCTTTGATTTTCAGGAAGCAAGAGAGTTTGAATTAAGCGGTCAGCCCTTCATTATTTCGTGGGTTGGTCAAAAGCTTACAATACAATTTCGCACGCCGAATATCATTATCAAATGACCTGAAAACAAAACTTCTAAAAATATATTTACACAGTAACAGACATAACTTTTTACACAATGCCAGATAAAATAATTGCCGCGACGTTAAAGGTTGACACCGATGCAGCGCAGAAGAATGTACTGAAGCTAAATGGAGAAATAGCCGAGTACAAAAAACAAGTAAAAGATGCAAATGCAGGTAGCGATGAGCAACTTGCTGCGTTTAAAAAACTGAAAGCGGCGCAAGATGAATTAGGACAGGCAACGGCAAAACTTTCCAATTTACAGGAAAAGAGCACCGGTCACTTTAAGAACCTCAGAAGTAGCTTAGGAGAAGTTACACCTGCATTAGGGAAGGCAGGCGAAGGGGTTGACGGGGTAAGCAGTAAATTAAAATTGCTGCTTACCAATCCAATAGTTCTATTTTTCACACTTATAGTTGGTGCTATTACCCTGTTAGTGGAGGCTTTTACAGCAACAGACGAAGGGGGTCAAAAAGTACAAGCTATTTTCGATGGTATTGGTGCAGTGTTAAGAGAACTTATGCAAAGGGTGGCGGGCTTCGCCAGCGCAATTGTAAAATTATTTGAAGGAGATTTTAAGGGAGCTGCAGAAGATGCAAAAAAGGCGTCAACAGGTTTTGGAGATGCAATGGTGGATGCTTTTAAAAGAGGTAAAGCTGCCAGCGATCTTCTGGACGAAGTTGCAGACTCCTTACGGGTTTTAGATGTCCAGTATGCTGCTATGAATGCCAGGCTTGCTAAGTCACGGGAATTGTTGACAGATGAAAACGCAAGCTTTAAGGACAAGAAAAAAGCCTTAGCCGAAAGTGGGGAAGACATTGAAAAATATTATAAGAAGAAGGCTGAACTTGACGATAAAGAAATAACTGCTATTGCAAAGAAATACAACATTGAAAAGCAAGTTGAACAGTTGAGAAAAAAGGGGTTTGAAGAAGGAGCAGAAGATTTTGACAACTTCCTTCAAACCTTGGCCATTGGTGAAAAGGGAATGTCTGAAATTGAAACCTCTATAAAAAATTCTATTCAATCACAATCAGAATTTTCAGCTAAGCAACGTCAGCAAAACAAAGCCGACAAAATGTTAGACAAGCAGGAGCAACAAAAAGAGCAGGAAGAGTCTAAAGCTGCTATTGAGAAGCAAAAGCAATTGCATCAAAACTATGTTGAGTTTACAAATAAATTAGCCAATCTACAGCAAGAAAACGACCTACTTACAATTAAAGACGGTTACGCGAAAGAACTGAAGGCGTTAGAAAATAAGATTAATGATGAAAAGAGGCAGAACAAGGAATCTTTTGATCAACACAAAATAAGCCGCGACCAATTAAAACAACTCGACACAGCTACCGATATTAAAGCACATTTAGAAAAAACATCGCTTGCCGAGAAACACAATAAGGAGATTTCGGATAAAGAAGAGTCTTTCCAAAAAGAACTTTCTAAGCTAAGAAATGAAACGCTTTTAAAAGGGATTGTTGACAGCAAGCAGATCGAGCAGAAGCAGTTGGAAATTGGATACCAGGAGAAGCTAAGCGCTGCTATTAAACAATATAAAGATGATGCTACCAAACTTCAATCTGTTAAGCTGGAATTAGACGAGCAATTTAGATTAGACAAAAAGAAAATCGATGAGAAGAATGCAAAGGAGGATGCGAAAAAGGCGTCCGACGCGTTAGAGAAGAATTTGCACGATCGCGTCAAAGACCCGAAACTCGAGGCGGAGGCAAGGCTTGCCGCTGCCGATGCCGAGCAGCAGTTTCTTAAAGACCAATTCGATAAGAAGGTCCTGGCAGAACAGGAATACAACGACAAGATAAAGGCGCTTTCAGATGCAAGAGTACAAATAGAAGACTCAGAAAGGGCGGCAAGAATTACCTCACTATCGGGCTACTCAAATGCGCTGTCTCAGGTATCTGGCGTGCTGTCTCAAAACACCGTTGCTGGCAAAGCCCTGGCGGTCGCTTCTGCTTCAATATCAACATACTCAGCTATTGCAGGTCAGTTAGCGGCATTTGCTCACATTCCAATCCCGGGTTACGCCATTGCTCAAGCCATAGCCACAGGACTGGTTGGCCTGGCAAATGTCAAAAAAATAATAGCTACTAACGTTCCTGGTGCAGGTAGTGGAGGCGGAGCCGGAATTTCTTTATCTACTCCTGCTGCTCCTGCTGCCCCTCTTACACCTACCGTTGGCACTACAGCAATCGACCAGGGTTCACTTAATCAAATTGGTAATGCAACGTCAAGGGCTTATGTTTTGGATAGTGATGTTGCAAATAATCGTGAACGCAATGAAAGATTGAACAGGGCTGCTCGTCTCGGTGGGTAAATTTTATTTCAAACTTTTTTAATAATAACAAACACACAATCATGAGTACACTTAACACACAAATTGAAGCAATTGAAAAACAGCTTCAGCAATTGAAGGCAACAGCAAATAAAGGAAGTGATGTAAAAGTCGCCTTTGCTGAAATTAAAGCGGACAAAGAGAAGCGGCTAAGTAAAGCTGCTGTCGGCTTTACAAAATTTGCAGAGGAAAAACAGGCTGCAAAGGTTAAACCCCTTTTAGATGCTGGATATGTAAAAATATCAACAGCTCCCAATGGTGCCGTAACATTTGGAAAGAAGGGGAGTTCTTATATTATTATCGATGGCGATTCTTTCATTGTAAAAAGCGGGATCGCAGCTACTGCAGAAGTTATTAAATCAAAGGCACCGTTATCACAGCTTCCCGATTTTTTATTAAAAAAGTAATTGTTTGTATTTAGCCGGGAAGAACCTTCCCGGCTTTCATGGCACTACCATTCGTCGCACTAAAGAAATATTATGTTTGATACAGTAAAAAGCTTCCTAAAAATTGGTAACAGGCACCTTTATATTGAAACAAAGCCAAAGACAACAAAAAGGGAAGTTGTATCTAAAGTACTTGCTATTGTAATAGCACTGGAAGATAACACGCCGGCAGAAGTTGCGAAGTTTAATAAAATAGATACCTTCCGGTTAAGTGATGCCAGGGTGAACCAAATCTATAGCGATTTGAAGCTGTTAGAGGGATTGAGTAAAACGAAATAGCTGGTTTACATGCTACCTTTTTTGCTACCGGTAGTTAAAAAAAGAGTGAGTGAGGAATGAATGTCACATCGTTATTGAAATTTAATTTAGAGTAACAGAGATTTGAACCTACCATTCTTTTCTCTTTTCATCACACTGCTTTTAATTGATTTTGTTCCGTCGCGCCTTCCCATGCCTTCAACATAACTACTTTCTTTCTTTGCTCAGTTACTTTCACATAACGTTTAAAGCTTTTGTAGTCTTTATGTCCTGTAATACTCATTACTTCCTCGGTACTCATGCCTCTTTCAAGTGACAGGGTGGCAAAAGTCTTTCTTCCGGTGTGAACTCCGATTAACTTAAATTTCGGGTAAGTCTTTGTTTCCCGCTTAATTCCACGAAATCTCACTATTTCAATTTGTTCGTTAATCTCAGCAAGCTTGCATAAGTCTTTTACATTGTAGTTAAGGTTTTGATTAGAAATAACCGGCAGCGGGCGCAACATTTCGGCATATTTGTTAAGGATTGCCTTAGAATATGAGTTTAAGGGTACCGTTAGCAGTTCCTTTGTTTTCTTTACTGTCAAGTGAATTTCCTGTTGTTTGATGTGTTCACGCTTCAATTGTTCAAGGTCGGAATACCTTAACCCGGTAGTGCATGCAAAACAAAATACATCCCGGGTTTCAGCGAACCTTTTGTTATCCGTTAAGTCTAAATTGAAGAGCTTCAAAAATTCATCATTTGTTAGGGCTATAACCTCCAAACTTTCCCGCTTTATTTTGAAGTCTTTGTACTTATCCGTTACCTCGATGCCTTGTTTTTTGGCATAGTTCAAAAATGTTTTGATTGTGCTTAACTGTTTAGCAATGGTCGTATTGTTTAGGCCTGGTATATTTTGACCTTTGGCGTCTGTCTTATCCTGCAACAGGTATGCTTGAAAAGATTGAAAGAATGGGTAGTTAATATTTTGAAAAGTCACCTTATTACCGGTTGCTTTACAAAAGCCTTCTAAATGATTTTTTACAGACTTGTAAACACTTAAACTGCCAACCTCTCGTAAATTTTTGTGATCGTCAATATATTTCTGCATGAATTCAAAGACAACATTAGTATCTGCTTCTTTTTTAGTTATAGAATGTTTCTCGCTTTTCAGCCTTTCAAGAACCATCTCAGAAGAATATTGAACCTTATTGAGCCGGTACATTTTTTCGATGTTTTTTATGCTATTAATAATCTCCTTCATTTCCTGTTTATTCTCTTTGATGTCTTCTGCAGTAGGTAGTAAATCGAAGTCAATAGCAGGCAGCACTTTCTTTGCCGTCTTCCTGTCAAGGTATAACGGTTCCTGTCTTGCGACGTCCCAGCACTCAGGGTAAAACTTCAACTCTGTTCTATAATATTTCCTTTGACCTGAAATTGAATAAAGAAGATCCACCGGTGAAGTGCCATTTTTTAAAGGTTTGTCTGCACGAAGGATAAAACGGGAAGTACCCATAGCTTAATAATTTATTTTATAAAGCTATGGGTACTTATTGAAGGTAGCAAAAAAGGTGGTAATTATTTTGATAACTACAGGGTGTTATTTTTAGTCAAATTAAGCCAGTTACAATAGAATAATGAATTTTTAATGCTTTAAAGTACCCAAAAATAAACCAAAATATCAAAGGTTCGAATCCCTCACTCTCCGCAATGTTATGATAAGGTATTGAATGTTTAAGACCTTATTGTCTTTTTTTTATTCAGGTGCAAAAAAGGGTGCAGATTTATATCTATAATTTCCTCTCAATTTTTCCGACTCTTATATTCTAACCCTATTTATTTTTAAACTTTCCTGAAATTTTTTTTACTTCTTTATCAAAATCACTTTCAAAATTTTTATCCTGAACTACCCTGAATTTTTCATATTCTTTTTCTACCAGCTTGATAGCTACATCATGGCGTACCTTACCGGCATCCTTTAAAATATCGTATTCATTAAACTGAAGAAAAGCATCTAATTTTTGTATCCAGTCTGCCATTTTCATTGGTATTTGCCGGCTTGCCTGTAATTCTGCATAATCCAAATACATTACAACCACTCTTTCCAATTCCTTTATTTCTTTTTCAGACAGGTAATTTTTAGCTACAGAAATATCGCTTTTTAATATTTTCCCATCAGGTGCATTTTTGAAAGTCTGCAGCCCCATATTAGGTTTAGATGCATCTGCCCTTTCCTTAATAAGTTGCGCTGCTGTTTTTCCGGTTATAGCCCAATGCAATTTGTTTTGAACTGTTTTGAAGAAGGTCTGAGTGATTTCAGCTTCTTTATTGTAGTCTATACTGCATTGCTCATAAATGTCAGTAATTTTTAAATAAAACCTTCGTTCGCTTGCCCGTATTTCTCTTATTCTCTCTAATAGCTCTTCAAAGTAATCTTTCCCGAAGCGCTTTCCCTGCTTTAACCGCTCATCGTCAAGAACAAAACCTTTTATAATAAACTCCCGAAGCGTTTTAGTAGCCCAAATACGAAATTGAGTGGCCTGGAAGCTGTTTACCCGGTAGCCTACGGCTATGATACCGTCAAGATTATAAAAATCAACTTCTCTTGAAACATCACGGTTACCTTCTTTTTGAACTATTCGAATTTTTCGAATAGTTGCCGCTTCCTGCAACTCACCACTTTTAAAAATTTCTTTAAGATGGTAGTTTATTGTATTTATTTCAACACCAAAAAGCTCTGACATTTTCTTTTGACTAAGCCAAAAGGTTTCACTTTGGAAAAAAACTTCTATATGTATTTGTCCATTAGCAGTGGAATAAAAAATAATATCATTGTTCTGCGGTAATGTATCCTCACTCATGATTATTCTTTTTTACTTTTATTCGCGTTTGTTGTATTGCATTTTATATAGCTCATTCAACAATGGAAAAAGCCCCCCAAGTGTGCTTCCAAATTGAAGCCTGGGAGGCATATTATCTTTATTAAAGTCCTTAACTAACTTTTGAAATTATTCAAGGGTTTCTGTGTGTTGTTAGAGATAGTCCTATTGTCATTAGCTTACATTTTTCTAGCATCCTTACCCATTAAGAGACGACTTCTAAGCGTCTCAAATAAATATAAATATAACACCACTTTCAATTTACTTCAACAGACTGTCTGCAAAATCTTTTATGCCCCGATATCCTCCCAGAAGATAAATACTTCTCTTTATTTAGAATAGAAATAAAGGCAGCACCTTATAAATATAAAAAAGTACTTTAGGCATTCAATTCACCCAATGAAAAAATACATCTTCCTTTGCTCGATATTAGTTCTTTGCCACTTGCGTTCAATGCAGCAAACCTTGCCTGTACCAACACAGCGTCAATTGCAGTGGCAACAACTGGAAACAACTGCTTTTCTGCATTTTACTGTTAATACATTTACCAATAAAGAATGGGGCGACGGCACCGAAAGTGAATCGGTTTTTAACCCTGCAAAATTAGATGCAAGGCAATGGATAAAAGCACTAAAAGATGCAGGGTTTAAAATAGCTATCATCACTGCAAAACACCACGATGGTTTTTGCCTGTGGCCTTCAAAATTTACGGAGCATTCTGTTAAAAACAGCCCCTGGAAAAATGGTAAAGGTGATGTTGTAAAAGAAGTAGCGGATGCGTGTAAAGAATTTGGGATAAAATTTGGTTTTTACCTTTCACCTTGGGACAGGCACGAAGCGAGCTATGGAACTGCCGCGTATAACGAACATTATAAGAACCAGCTTACTGAATTGCTAACGAATTACGGTGAAGTATCAGAAGTATGGTTTGATGGCGCCAAAGGCGAGAATGCAAAGGCAATGGTATACGACTTTAAAGGTTATTGGGAAATGGTACGAAGACTGCAGCCCAAAGCGGTGATGTTTTCAGATATCGGCCCCGATGTAAGATGGGTTGGAAATGAATCCGGTGCTGCAGGTGAAACGTGCTGGTCAACAATTGATACAACCGGTATGGCGCCGGGAGTTGCAGATGCCAAATACTTACATACCGGTGATGCCGCCGGCCATGTGTGGATACCTGCCGAAACAGATGTAAGCATAAGACCAGGATGGTTTTGGCACGAAGCCGAAAACAATGCAGTTCGCACTCCTCAAAACCTGGTTAACCTGTACTATCAGTCTGTTGGAAGAAACAGTTTGCTGCTGCTGAACATTCCTCCCGACAGAGAGGGTTTACTGGAAGAAACAGATGTGAAAGCCATTAAAGCATTTCGTACTATTCTTGATGAAACTTTTAAAAATAACCTGGCTAAGAACTTTGCCAACACAAAACTTACCGATAAAAAACTAAGCACTTTTGTCACACTTAAAACCAATCAGCCAATCGTTATAGACCTGAAACAAAAAATAGTATTTGACAGGGTGCTGCTGCAGGAAAATATTGCAACCGGTCAAAGGGTCGAAGAAGCATTATTGGAATATTGGGATGGCGATCAATGGAAAAAGCTTTCCTCCTTTACCACTATCGGTTACAAACGTCTGTTGCGTTTTAAAGCGACCACTGCATCTAGGATCCGCTTTACTGTTATACAGTCAAAAGCTGAAGTTGAGTTAGCTGAAATTGGGTTTTATAAAGCCTCTTTACGCGAATAAAACGGCCATTATTATTTTGACTCTGTCAACTTATGTTTTTCGTGGGCTTTCTTTAAAAGCTGCCATAAAAATATATGGTACAAGGGTGTGACACAACGGAGGTCGCCATAAAAAACAAATGATCGTTACCAAAAAAATACAATACTAAAACAGAATTATTTGAATCAATCTTCATTTCAAAAGTCAGGCTTCCTGCAACTCGCTTTGTAATAATTCAATCACCTCTTTCCAGTTGTTTACACGGTGATGCAGGTTATTGCTAAGATTATGACCAGCCGTAAACATGATCGTTTTTCCTTTAAAGCTATCCAGGTTTCTCACATGGTCATCTATCATGTAATCAGTTCCTATTATACTTTTGTCTCCGCAAAAGATGATATTATTCCACTTAATGTAGGGGAAGTGCTCCTGCAGCCATTCATATTTTTCCTTTAAGGACTGCGGGAACTCCATGGCAGCAGAAACAATATAAATGTCAAAGTTCTTCGCCAGTTCCTGCAATGCTTCCTTTGCACCTTCCATTACCGGGACCGAGCGGAAAAAGCCGGGAGAGAGCACATACTTCCTCACGGCATTATCGGGTAAGCCTTCTACCTCCGGTTTTCCATCAAATGCATGTCTTTCTATACGGATGCCATAATCCTTCTCGTAGTGAATTATGAACTGCGCAACAGTGTCCGCAATTACTCCATCCATATCAATTGCTATTGTTTTTCTTTTAATAGTCATTTTGCAATGCTTTTGGCGAAGATAACTTAGAGATGAGTATGTCTGCTGCAGTGATCTTATAGTTTGCAGCTTAAACTGTTTTGCTTATGAACAGATATAGGAAGCGCTTGCCTATTCATCTAAAGTATTTGAATTAAATTTTGTATTTAAAGTATGAACAAATAGCTGTTTCTCCTGTTTAAAAAAGGTAATTTTTAAAATTCTTGCAAATTTGATTAAATTCTGTAGGTAACTTTCGATTTATTTATCAGTTTTATTTTTCATACTCTTACCCATTCAATTATGTTTAGACTAACAGCTTTTGCACTTCTGGTATTTATTTCGTGCCGTACTTATACCCAACAGGTAAGTATCATACCGCAACCTGTAAGTGTGCAGGTAAACAATGGAAAGTTTATAATTGATAAAAAAACAGTCATAGTTGTAAACGATGCTGAGGATCGTAAGGCCGCGGATTTTTTCAACGATTACCTGTCTCGTATTTATGGTTATCATCTTCCGGTTCAAAAACAGAAAACAGTAAGCAGCATTCAGCTTACTACCCGCAGGTTCATTAAAACACCTTCTGCTGATGCGTATACATTACAGGTTACGCCTGCAGGAGTAAAAATTGAAGGCGATACTTACAGCGGCACTTTTTATGGCATTCAGTCTTTAATTCAATTACTGCCTTTGCAAAAGACTGCTTCACTGTCTGTTCCTGCGGTTTCAATAATAGATTCTCCCCGTTTTGCATACAGAGGTATGCATCTCGATGTAGGCAGGCATTTCTTCAATGTCAGCTTCGTAAAAAAGTACATTGATTATATCGCCCTTCATAAAATGAATTACTTCCACTGGCATTTAACAGAAGACCAGGGATGGAGGATAGAAATAAAAAAATATCCCAACTTAACACAAACAGGCAGTTGCCGTAATGGAACTATAATTGGCCGCAATCCTGGTACCGGTAACGACAGCATTCGCTATTGCGGGTACTACACACAAGATGAAATAAGAGATGTGGTAAAGTATGCATCGGACAGGCATATAACCGTTGTGCCTGAAATAGAGTTGCCCGGACATGCAGAAGCGGCTCTTACCTCTTATCCCTGGCTGGGTTGTCCGGGAACGGGACCTTATAAAGTAGAGGAGAAGTGGGGAGTTTTTAAAAATGTGTATTGTGCAGGCAAAGACTCTACTTTCCTTTTTTTGCAGGATGTGCTCGATGAAGTAATTGCTTTGTTCCCCTCTTCTTACATACATATTGGCGGAGATGAGTGTCCTAAAACCAACTGGAAAACCTGCCCGCTTTGCCAGGCAAGAATGAAAGCAGAAGGCTTAAAAGATGAACATGAACTGCAGAGTTATTTTATACAAAGAATAGAAAAGTATCTAAACAGCAAAGGGCGGCATATAATCGGCTGGGATGAAATACTCGAAGGTGGTCTTGCCCCCGATGCCACTGTTATGAGCTGGCGCGGAGAGGAAGGTGGAATTGCAGCCGCCAAACAAAATCACCATGTGATAATGACCCCCGGAAATTATGTCTACTTCGATCACACACAGTTTAAAAAAGATGATTCTTTAACCATTGGCGGATATTTGCCAGTCGAAAAAGTATACAGCTATGAACCTGTACCTAAAGAACTGAGCGTTGAGCAGGGAAAGTATGTTTTAGGTGCACAGGCTAACTTATGGACAGAATACATGAGTTATCCATCTAAAGTAGAATATATGATCTTTCCGCGTATGAGCGCTTTAAGCGAAGTATTGTGGAGCCCTAAAGAAAAACGCGACTGGTCAAATTTTCAGCCCCGCCTGCAGGATCAGTTTAAACGATATGATTTATGGAATGTGAATTATAGCAAAGCTTTTTTAGATACAAATGCCGGCTCATCAAATACAGGCAATTCATCTAAATAATCAGCTAAAAGGTTATATACTGAACGACGTGTAAAAATGTGCAGTGGTTTTTATGAGCCACACAGTATTGCTACTATTTTTCATTATTGCAATCATGCATTTGTCGTTTTCTTTTCTTCCGGTGGAAGGAAGGAAAAGAATCACATTTATACGATTTGTTCCCTATTCAGCGATGCACTACTTGTAACGTTAGCAGGAAACTTATAAGGCGGGATGTATAGTTATACTTCGCAAGGGATAAATTAGTGACTTTGCCCAATAAAGGAAAAAAGTAAAAGAGTGCGACGCAACGGCAGTCTCATAGTAGTAACCCTGCTCGGCTCAAAAAAATCCCACTCACTTTTTTACCTCTTGTGCAGTATAAGTCTTGTCGCAGCAGATGTATGAAGGATAAAGAATCTACTGTAGCTTGTTTCTAAGAGTAAGAGGCAAGATGATAAAAGCTTTCTAATCAAAATATTCATTAAACGATTATCATCTTTATCACTATTTGTTTTGAAACCGGTTCTTATTTATAGCAACATCAGGAGCTGTATCTTTTTCCTCTTTGGTTTTCATATTGTTTGTATTGCCAAAAACCTCTAAATAATAGGATGCAGGTAAGTGACCGTTAAAGCTCGTTGCATACAGTCCGTTATTACTGTCAGTATTGTCAATCCATATTGAATCGGCGTTATCAGGTGCTGCTTTTGTAAGTACGATGCCATTAGCTGAAGAAGGATTGTCGAAAGAGGCGCCAATTAAAAACTTCTGATGAGTACAGCCGCAAATATTTTTTTCAGCCTTAATTTTAAAAAGTGTCGCAACAGAATCTCCTAATGAGATAACCGAAGTAACCAACGAAGCGCCGTTTACCGGCAAATTTACTTTACCTAAAAAAACATGAGAGGCATTTATTGTCGTGTTGTTACCTGCTGTGTCATTATGAAATGTGGTATAGTATAAGTTAACATTTGTCGCAGGTGCATTAGGCGCTCTTCTTATACCTACTTTAATTTTTGTTATGCTTATAGAACCACTGCTTTGCTGTGCAGAAGAAAGGCATACATCGTCATAAGCTATTATAGGCGTTCCTGATGAACCCACACCTGGGTTAAACCTGCTTGTATAAGCTATACTGGAATATAATACCTGTGAAAATGAAAATGTATGAACCAACGATATAAATAACAGCGGGAGTAAAACTTTTTTCATAGACATTGCACTTATTTTAAGCATGGATGTTAAAATTAACTTAGTAAAGGTAGACCCGCTAATATTCCCTCTTGCATATTTAAAGCTTTAACTATGCTCAATTAAGGCAAATTCAAAAAATAAAGTTAAGTTTTACCTTCCAACGGTATAATTTTTTTTGTTCAAAAAGTTCTCCTCTTTGTTTTCACTTAAATTATTTCTCCTCTTTTTGTAGCAGATAAAAATTCAGGAGGTAAATCTTGTTCTTCGCTCTAACAATTTGAAGAAAAATATTACGTGCTATAGAATCTTTTCCAAAAAAAAGCAGGCTTTTCTTAAAAATGGAAGTTTTCTACATTCCCCATTTTGAGATGTTATTTATAATCAATAACTTATCAACCGGCATTATCATAGCCTTCTAATGAGAAATCAATATTTATTATGAACACAAACTTTACACACACAGAAGCATGTCTTATCGAAAACTGTTTAAAAGGCGACAGAAAAAGCCAGAAAGCCTTATATGAACTATACGCTCCAAAACTGTTTTCTATTTGTCTTCGTTATACCAAAAACCAAATGGATGCAGAAGATGTATTACAGGACGCTTTTATAAAACTGTTTAATAATCTTCATAAATTTAAAGGCGAAGGTTCTTTTGAAGGCTGGATAAGGAGAATTTTTGTGAATACGGCGATTGAGCACCTGCGCAGTAAAAAGATTGTAACAGCAGATTGTGAAGTGATTGAAAATTCAATATCAGATAAGCAACCCTCTGCTTTAGATAACTTATATACTAAAGACCTTCTGAAAACTTCAAATACTTTAAGCACCGGTTATCAAACTGTTTTTCATTTGTATGCTGTTGAAGGTTTTTCGCACAAGGAAATAGCAGACCAACTTGGAATTACCGAAAGCACAAGCAAATCGCAGTACTCAAGAGCCAAAGGTTTATTGAGAACAATCGTACAAAGAAAACAACCGGCATAAAACAGGAAAGAAGCAGCAAAGTGTTTATCTAAGCATCATACCATTGTACGATGCTTTTTTTATTAGTAAGCTTTATTATTGCTATTTTTCATTGTATGCTCCGAAGGGTCCTCCTGAACGTTTTATACTTCCCGCTGAATAAAGATGTGCAGTAATTTTTTGGAGCCGGGCTGCATTACTACTATTAAGCATTGTTGTGTCACTCACTTATACTTTTGTTCATTATTCAGCAATGCACTACCTGTCTCATTTACGGGAACCTTATCCCGCGTGCAGAAGAATAGAAATGCAGTTTCAAGATGTAACAAGTGGAAGAAATGAAAGAAAAACGTACAAGAAATTGAGAACAACAGCAACCAAATTGTTTTGAAATATAGCTGGTATACAAAACTCATTTTTACGAAATCTATTTATATTTGGTAAAACAGCCGGACGGAAGGAATTCTATTACTCCTCCGGTTGCTACGCCGCGATCATCTATAGTATGCGGTAAACGAAGCTCCATTGAAAGATATTCAGCAGAAAGAATGCTAAAGCATTATTGAAGGTAATGAGGAAACAGAGGCTTGTTGAATATATCCATTCTCAACCCATCTTTTATTACATACAATAAGCTTCTGATTATGAGAAAATGTATTCGAATTCAATTGTTCCAATTCTTCTTGATGACTGCGTTATTCGTTACGTCTTTGCATGCACAGACAAAAACGTATGACAGCGTAACTATTGCCTCTTTCAAAAAACAGGTACTGCCAATTGTTGCTTCCAAAGAAAAGCAGGTGCAGGAAATGGTGGACATGGTATTTAGTTTCGGGGAACTAGGCTTCCAGGAGTTTGAAACTTCTAAATACCTGACAGACATTCTCACAAAAAATGGTTTTAGTGTTGAAAAAGGCATCTCAAACATACCAACAGCCTGGTTTGCCAAATGGGGAAGCGGCAGCCCGGTTATTGCTTTGGGCAGCGATATTGACTGCATTCCCAAAGCATCTCAAAAGCCGGGTGTAGCGTATAAAGACCCGATTGTAGAAGGTGCTCCGGGACATGGCGAAGGTCATAATTCAGGACAGGCTGTTATCATTTACGCGGCCATAGCAGTTAAAGAAATCATGCAGAAAAATAATATTCCCGGTACTTTAATTATCTGGCCGGGAGTAGCCGAAGAATTATTGGGAAGTAAAGCATGGTACATACGGGATGGTTATTTTAAAAATGTGGACGCCTGCATCTTTACCCATGTCAGCGGCCATTTCGCATGCAATTATGGCGATCCGGGTATGAATGGTTTAGTCTCTGTAAAGTTTTCTTTCGATGGAGAAGCTGCTCATGCTGCTGGTGCGCCCTGGCGTGGAAAAAGCGCA
>CAXUMK010000073.1:20450-21601 GCA_964251885.1 uncultured Segetibacter sp.
AGATGCTGTAGAACTAATGGATGTTGGCTGGAACTTTAAAAGAGAACATTTAAAACCTACCCAGCGCAGTCACTATGTAATTACAGATGGAGGAGACCAGCCGAATGTAGTGCCGTCAAAAGCAAGTGTATGGTATTACTTCAGAGAAAGAGAATACAAGGATATACAAAGTATGTATGATGCCGGAATTAATATTGCCAAAGGCGCAGCTATGATGACCGACACCAAAATGAAGTACCAGATATTAGGAACAGCATGGCCGGGACATTTTAATAAACCTTTGGCCATGGCGATGCATGAGAATATCGTGAAAGTAGGATTGCCGGAGTGGAGTGAGAATGATAAAAAATTAGCAGCAGCAGTACAGAAATTAGTAGACGCTCCTAAAATAGATGAAGAGGGAAAACCTGTTGATGGCTTACCTACAAAAATAGATACCATAAAAGGATCTGTTCCTTTTTCCTGGGGTGGCGGTTCTGATGATATTGCAGATATTTCGTGGAATGTACCTACCATTGTTTTATGGTATCCCGCAAATATACCCGGCACCAAAGGCATCATTGGGCGGATGCTATAGCTATGGCGACACCAATAGCTCACAAAGGTTCTCTGGCAGGTGCAAAAGCGACAGCATTAACACTGATCGATTTATTTACCACTCCCAAAGTACTGGCTGACGCAAAAGACTACTTCAAAAATGTGCAGACGAAAGACGTGCATTACATACCTTTTATTACTGCCAATGACCCGCCCGCCACTTACCTTAACAAAGAAATTATGGAAAAATACCGGGCGCAAATGAAACCATTCTATTACGACCCTTCAAAATATAAAACTTACCTCGAGCAACTGGGAATTACTTATCCTACACTTGAAAAGAAATGAGTAACGGGAAAATTTCTCAGAAGAACCAACTCTCAAAAAATTTTTTACTTTAATTCTTGCATCAATGGTTTATTCATTTCAGATACGCAAACTGCTATTTTTATTCTACCGTTTGATTAGAAGTTATATGAAAGGATACAATTAAGCTCTTTTAAACACTCTATTATACTTCCCACCGCAAAAATGTGTAGTGTTTTTTTAGAGCCAGGCTGCATTACTACTATTTTACATCGTTGCAATCATGGATTTGTAGTTTTCTTTTCTTC
>CAXUMK010000074.1:0-21572 GCA_964251885.1 uncultured Segetibacter sp.
TTTTTTTGTGAAAAAACCTTGCTTTCATTCATCCTGATGTAGGGAAGGGTGGCTATGATGAATATGAACGAGGTCTATACCGAAGTTCAATACAATTACTATATAAATATTCTTATGTCAAGTGAAATTACTCTCATGCTTGTAATCCAAAACAGCTACTCAGAAATAAGTTTTTGAATATCATTCCAAAGAAAATAAACGCTTCGTCGAATTCTATAAGGCTTCAGCTGACCATGTTTTATCCATTCGTAAATAGTAGGTCTGGATATATGAAAAAAAGTACAAACTTCTGCAATTTTAAGTAAGGGTTTATATGTAAGTCCAGGAGTTTCTTGTAGTTTCACTACAGGTTTTTCTTTTGAAGTCTTTGTAATTTCTTCTCTAATTATTGACCGTATATTTTCCCAGAACTGCACCGGTTCATACGGAAACAGCATGGGAGTTATAGTTGCTTCACTCTTCGCATTATTCATATCACATCTTTTAACATTAATTCAATTTGGAATTTCGTCTTTGATGAAGGAATTAATACACATTCAAATAGTAATTTATTTTTGTTCTGTATTTGGGAGAAATACTAAACTTCTCCTGTTACGATAATAAGATGGTATATATTTAATGTAGCCATACTCACTTAATTCTTTGATGCCTTTGTGATAAGTAGCCAATCCGGAAATTTTGCAAATGGCCATTACTTCATGGCTTACTATTGAAATTGGATTTTTATAATTTTGCCCATTCCAAAACTTCAATAATCCCATATACAAACTAATGTGAGTGGTATTTATGCGGGGATCATCTGCAATAGCAGAAAAAAAATCAGATAAGTGCTTTAAATCCGACATATTGCAATTAGCTTACTGAATGATTATGCTTTTTTGTTTTTTTCTTCGAAGCTCTATGTAATTCGGGTCCTTCATCTTCACTCCCACCCTTCTGGCTTTCTTTTTGAGCATCCTGTTTAATTGAAGTACTCTCTCCCTGCGACTGCTTTTCATCTTTTGATTGTCTGCTGTCTAAACGTTTCATGTTACTATCATACACATTAACAGTTTTAAACTGTGGATTGGCTTCGACGAAATATTTCTGTTCATTTCCGTTTTGGATGAACGTCACTGATTGCCTGTTACCTTTTTGAAGGGATTCAATCAAGCGGCTTTTATCCTGGCTATTATTTAAATCTTTGATTGGATGTTTTGCCAATGCTTTTTCCAGGTCAAAACCGTAGTTCTGGTGAAACTGTTGCATCTTATAATTTCCATTTTTATCCGTTTCTTTAAAATCCATCTGCACCCACGCATTGTATGCCTGGCCTTCTTTGTTTGATAAATCTTTATTAACCGCCCTGCCTTCCATGAGGTTAAATGCTTCTTTAAGCGTTATGTTATTACCCTTATTGATATAGAAGGTTTGCTCCATATCTGTAGCATTTCCATTTTTAAGTTTTAGGTCATAAGAATTGAAAAAATACATGTCGCTCTGATCTGACTTCTTAAAATGCAATGTTGATGCGACAGTATCATTGTTAAATTTTGCATTGTGTGAAAGTGTAAATTCAGGTGACTGTTTTTGCATCTTTTCTTTTAGCTGGTTTTCAAGCTCTTCGCCGAAGCCTGTATACTTTACCTGGTCACGCAGGTATTCAAAATTTTTCTGGTTCATTTCAATTGATTTAAAAGTGTTATGATTTTCCTTTCGAAAGGATGTATCTAGTTTAAGTTCTATTGGAAGTGATGTATTTTGTCTGTCAAGTTTTCCCTCATATAATTGCTGGTTTAACTCCATCAATAAATGTGTTAGCGGAAGAAGCGAGAAAGCATCTCTATCGCTTACATTATTGCTAATAAATTCCGATGCTTCATCTTTTTTAGCGAAGCAGTATAAATCCTCAGTTGAATATTTAATCTGCATCGTATTGTAGGTCACCCACTGACTACCTCCCGCCAATTCCTGCATTAAATGTTCCTGCAACTTTACCGCCTCTTGATTATCCAACAGCATCTCTAACAGTTTGTAACGTTATAAGATTAATGCAGCTTTCATAAGAAGGATGTTTTTTACTTGCAACCTTAAATGCCTGCCACCACCTTTCTCCATCAACTGTACCGACAGGTATTTTTTGTCAGGAATAGTAAACTTTGGCAAAGCATATACAATAACGTGTTCGGAATAGTCAGAGACTGTTGTTGTATTATTAGCAACATAAAGTGGCTTAATCTCCAGCTCCTGGGAAGCGGTACGTTCTGATCTTTTCTGATCTTTTACAAAAAACCTTACCTGTTCTATATCATAACCAATCTTTGAATAATTTTCTATTTTCATCTGGCAGTACATTATATCCTCTTTGATAAACAACCCGGCGATGCTCATCTGCATTCCATACTTCCTGTCGTGTATATTGAATAATGTTCTTTTTTTTCCTGCCACTTTTTTAGCAATTGTTTCAATGACAGCTTCACTGGATGTTGCTGTTGAAAAGAAAGCATCTGAAACTTTGTTGCTGTCAGAACCGGTAAAGTCTATATTTAGTACTGAGGGACTGCCGGCATAATTCACTACATAAGAATAAAGCTTTCCATCTGCCGTAATTACCGTCAGGTTGGTTTCGGCAAAATTTTCTTTACCTGCTTTAACCTGTAAAATATTTTCAACGCCTCTGGCTTTTTGCGCAAGTACATCCTTGCTTCCTTTATCAACACTTTTAATAGCGTAAGGGAATACAAGGTTGATGGTTTTGCAGTTAATGTACCGAACAACCCGTACAAATATTAATAACGCTTTTAAACAAAAAAAGCATCCCTTGTCGAGATGCTGTAAGCAATGGAGAAAATTAGTTGCTATTTCTTGCCTTTACTATTTCCTTTCCCTTTTGCCTGTCCTAAGTCAGAACCTGCTACTGATTTTTCTTCTTTTGTGCTTTTAGGATCTTTAAGAATTTCAGAAGCTTTTGACGCTACTTTTGATGAGGTTTCTTTTTTGTTTGGCATGTAGATTTTTTTAGTTGTTAAAGGTTGACAAAAGATAAAACATATATCAGTAACATACAATAGCTGAAGTAAAATAAAGAGAGGCTTAAGAGGCACCGCTTATTTCTAATTATAAACACCTTTCATTGAAAATGTTTATGATGAAGTGCCCTTACTTTTTTGTTGGTGTCTGCAATTGATTTAATTGCGCCGGCGCAAAACAGTACACCAAACAGGGACGCTACCATTTCTACTATATCAATGATCATGTTTACCTCCTTTTTCTCTTATGTACATGGTGTATTTGGCTAGATAACAATACACAATGGAAAAGATAATGACGAAAATATACGAACAGGATGTGGGTTTAAAATAGTCGGAAGATGTTTGTTTCAATACAATCAGTAAATAAATCAACAGCACAAAACCAAGCATAATGAATGGAGAGATTTCTAAAAGAAAACGGTTGAGATTTCGGAAGCCGTAATCGCCAAGTAAAATATCTACCACAACGGAGCCGGTGATCGAGATGGTAACAAACAGCACTGCACCTCCTTCTGTTAAATTGATAAGCTCATTTTCTGCCTTTCCATTGGTCAGGTCATTTACTATAAGCATAAATAGAAACGGCGCTAAACCAAAGAGTGCATTCCAGGTAAACCATATCAGCGTCTTTTTAATTGCATCTGTTATGTTGGTCATAAAATGTTTTTTAAAAGGTGAAAAAAGAATGCTGCCTGTACTAAGCAGCATTCTTATTACTTACTCATTACATCTTACTGCAAAGTGCTATGCAACTGCCACATGACCGGTGTAAATGCTCGTAGCGATGTCTTTGCCGTCGGCACTGATGAAACCCATATAGGTCTCTACTGTCTGGCCGCTAAATGTAGAAACGTCCAGTGTTTCGGTAAGTGCGCTGCGTGCTGCGCTGCCTGTTGTATATACCGTTTGGTTGCGCGCCGGGCAATGCACTACCAGCAAAGCCTTATCATCGCCTTTGCTCTTGCCTACACCTGCATTGTTGCCCCATGTAAAGGTTACCTTGCCGGCCTGGCTACCAGGCGCTGCTGCCGGTGTTAGTGCATTGGGCAGGTCGCCGCGGCTAATTAGAACCAGGCTGTAGTCAATGGTAAAATTGGGAGCTACGCCAGTAACTGCATTCTTCAGGTTATACGATACCGCGTTATTTGTCCCCGTCATTTTTACGGCGTAGTTCCTGAAGCTGAGCATTACCAGCCCTGCCATGGTTTGTATAAATTTTATTACCAGTGAGAATTTCAGCCGCTGATCCATTTGGGCTGGTGTAAGCGTATTGGAGCGCTTTGAAGGCTGGCTGCGCATATAATCAATGCCCTTCCAGCTACCGCCGATTACGGTACCTACCGTACCGGAGAATCCACCCAGGATTCCTTTTGAAATTGTACCCATGATTAATTGTTTTTAAATGAAAAAATTGGTTTTGATGCACCTGCTATGCCTGTTAACCGACACGGCAACCGGTTGCAGAACAAACGTAGCATCTGTTTTTTTCAAATAAAAGCGCAGTGCTTTAACTTGCCTTTGCTTGCTTTTGTTTAGTCATAGTTCCGTGAATATGCGCTTATATGCTTACCTCGCAGGTCATTTCTCTTACTCTTGTTTTAGTCTTGTTCGGGTCACGCTTTGGTCATGTTTTGAAAATGCTTTTTCCATGGATCCGAAAAGTAAGTACTGCCTGTTGGTTGTCTGTTCAAACTTGCGGCGATGAGTAAAACGAGAAGTGAAGAAGGGGTGGAAGTGCGGAGTTGATAGTTAGAAGTTGGAAATAAGAAGGCGGAAGATTAAAGGAAAGCTGGAAAGTAAAGAAGGTGTTGATGCAAGCAGGAAAGAGGTTGGCAAAAAACAGTAGTTCTACGTTTGTATATTTATTTCACATATATTATTTTTGATTTCCCCCCTCAGATTTTTACACCTTAAAAATCTTTTTATGCAATCCTTTAAACCCGGTAATAACCGCAACAATGGGTACAAGACAGCCGCCAATACATGGATAGATAAAAAGGAAGTGCTGGACAATATGCGGATAAGTGAGCGTACTCTGCAAAACTGGAGAAGCAAAGGCATTTTACCACACTACCGTTTGGGAGGGAGGATTTACTACCGTGAAGGAGACCTTGAAGCGATGATGGAAAAGAACCGGCGTACAGATGTGACAAGGAACAAATAAGGCTGCTATCCGTACTCTGCTATCCGTATGTCTTCGACTACGGATGTAAATGAAAAGCCGGATTGCATCCGGCATCCAAAGAACGTTAGATGCTATTGCCGGACACAGTCCTGCTATCATATTTGATTTAGTGATCCCCTGGAATACTTAAACTATAACGGGGATTGTCGGAGCCTCCTTTTAGTTCTCGGTCAGCCTGATAAGACCCTGCAACGGCACGGCTTAAAGGAACACTAATTACGGCGGGATTTCCAAAAAAAAATCATGCATGGTAGTGAGCTATTTAAATAAGAATGTATATTGTATAAATTAGTAATAAAGTTTAATCTGCTATGGCAAAAGTTTATTTCGTTACTGAAAGACAGGAGTATACATTTAGAAATAAGTTAGAGAGGGAACTATTAATTGCCGGACATACAATGGTGCCTCGAAATATTATTCCTGGGGCAAATGAGGATGAACAGTATATAGAAAAATTTCAAGAAGCAGATGTTATAATTATAATGTTTACGCCAACTGCGATAGAAGAAGATTACTTTAAACAATATCTTGACCTTCTAAGAACTTTTATTAATTCCAAACTTATAATTCCTCTTTTAATTGATGGTATTAAGCAGGAAGATTTGCCAGACCCATACAAGAACTCTATTGGAATAAAATTTCCTAATAGATCTAATGCTGAGGTGTCTAGTGCAATACAAACGATGTTGAACTCGATCAATAAGTACGCAAAAAAAATAAAGGTTGAAAAAATTGAAAAGACTGCTGCTACTTTTGTTGATGAAGCTTTGACTTCTTTAAGGAATAGGGAAAGTAGTTTTAAATGGACGGCTATTATTTTTTATGTCCTAGGCTTGATTGGTATTCTTGCTGGTATAGGCGGGGCAATATGGTATTCGGAAGAGACTATCAGTTCAATTTCAAAGAATCCAAGCAATGCAGTTGGTCAAAATTGGATATTACTCCTCTATTACATTTTTAAAGGTATTATTATTATAATCTTATTAATTGCTGCCTCCAAGTATTGTTTCACATTAGGAAAAGCTTACATGAACGAATCCTTGAAGAATGCAGATAGAATTCATGCGATTTCTTTTGGAAAATTATATTTACAAGTGAGCAATGAAATTACCCCTAGTGAGTTAAAGGAAATATTCAGGGATTGGAACATTTTAAATACATCTCCATTTATATTGCAAAGTACCAACGAATTCGATCCAAACTTTTTTGAAAAATTTAATACGGCGCTTGATAGATTCATGTCGTTTGCAGAAAAAAGAGAAAAGAAAGATAAAAAGGAGGTTGATGTAAGTGTATAAGAGAAGGTGCAAGTACAGCAGTGCTATTAACTATTGTACTACTATAAAAGGTTTGTTGGATTTGCAACTTTTGTAATGCTATTGCCGGACACAGTCCTGCCATCATATTTGATTTAAGTGATCCCTTGGAACACTTAAACCAACGTGGGTGATCTGCGGCTGAAGCGGCACTGCTGCAAGGACACCTGCAAGAGGTGATACTCAAACGAGGATTAGCTTTAATGGCTGTCCCTTTTGTGCTAATATATTCTTAAACAAATGCGGTAAACGTATCAGGCCGTTCATTAGTATACTGAATGTGTTGTCCTGGTATACCATTTGCGAAGGTGCAAACAAAGGCCAATGCTTTAGGATCGAAGGGTAAATATCCCCGAAGGGTAGGAGCTACAGCATTTGCGATGGACCAAATTTCACTTTTAACTACGCCACCATCTGTCCAAATAGTGCCATTTTTGTATTGTAAACCATCGCGCCATCTAAAGGATCTAATAACCTTGTTGTTACCTAATATTGCATAATGATAAACCAAATCTCTATTGGAGCCATGTGATACTGAAACTAGACGATATTTTTGAAAATTGGCCGTTGCTGGAATAATCACACCCTCAAATGGCATAGCCAATCCACCTAAATAGTCTCCATCTCTAATTAAATCTTCGGCAATTAATAGATTGCCGTTATAGAACCTGACAATATCTTTGTGATCACCTTCCACATTGACGGTATATCCATCATTAAAATTGTAAAGAATCTCTGCTGGATTCATAAGGTTTTCATTTATTCTAAAGATATTTATAAAATATCAAAAAGTAATACTTTTTCCTTATTAATTATAAATAGCAAATTTATCCGATTAAATTATTTGGCCAACATTGCAGCTACATTGTCCTCAATTATTAAAACTTGAGTTTTCTTATATTTTTTAGGAAATGTTACATGCCGTGGAGTACAGGTACGGAAGAAAGCTGTTTATCGCCGTGTAGACTCTTTTATTTGTGGTACACCGTTGTTCTGGCTTGGCGGGATGTTTTTCATGTAATGGATTATAACGAAGAAATACAGGTGATGGTAATAAATATGGAAGATTTTAAGAGCTTCTTTTTCATAATAAAATCCATCGAGTCGATACACGTAGCAAAATATTTTATACGCGTTTAAAAAGTTGGGTAAGGTGGTGATTGTATGAATAGAATTTTTGCCTTTGCTGGGTGTTCTTCACATGCAAATTTCTATTGAGTAAAAAACTGTTGGATAAGTAGCACTAAAATCGCGTATGAAATGAAATATATGGAACGAAGATCGCCCCAAAGGTTAGAGAGGCATTAAAAAAACAGGAGCATTAGGACGCTTACTTAACAAGGCGCATAAATTTAGGCTTTGAGGCAGCCCCGCCAGTTGCAGGTAATAACACCTTGCAACGGCACGGCTGCAACACGGGCACAGGCCCTCACTGCTCAATGGCATCTTTTATTTTTGCAACGTCAATTTTCTTCATTGTCATCATTGCTTCAAATGCCCGCTTTGCTACTTCACCACCCCTGGCCATTGCATCAGTCAGAACACGTGGAGTGATCTGCCACGAAAGACCCCATTTGTCTTTGCACCAGCCACACTCACTCGCTGAGCCTCCGTTGTCAATAATCGCATTCCAATAAAGGTCGGTCTCGGCCTGGTCATCTGTAGCAATTTGAAAGGAAAACGCCTCGCTATGTTTAAACACGTCGCCGCCGTTAAGTCCTATACACGGTACCCCACAGACAATAAAGTCTACCGTAAGCACGTCGCCTGCCTTGCCTCCCGGAAAGTCTGAAGGCGCCTGAAATACCTTTCCAACCGAACTGCCAGGAAATGTATTTGCATAAAAGTGAGCGGCTACCACCGCGTCGTTATTGTACCATAAACAGATCGTGTTCTTTTGCATAGCTGTATTTTTTTATGTATTGAATCGTTGTTTGCCTTTTGTAAATTGAGCGTATCAATCCAACAAAATCCTGAAGCAATATACCCTTAGCTTATAGAATTTCAAAGTACGGAGATAGTGGTGAAAATTTTCTGTTGCTGATCATCTAATGGTAGTAACAAAAGTAAATTACTGTTACTCTGGCAACCGACAATGGCAAGAAAGCTTGGATTCCATAACACCAGCAATGGCAAAAACGGCAAAAGCTGCAAGGAACACCCGCAACGGCAAAACAAGTGGCTGTTATTAGCGATGACGTTTCCAAACTGCCAGGTCTCATTTCATTGCTCATCATGCCCGCGCTTCTGTTGCAGGTGATAACACCCTGCAACGGCACGGCTGCAAGAAAGACCAACAACGGCGGAAAGATGAGAAACAAGATTTAGTAGAAGTATTAATTTTATTCAGCAATTTCATATATTTAACCGTTACGTTGAAATACAAATTAATACAATGGAAAGTATAGACGTTGCTTATCAAACATTTGAAAAACTACTTAACGAAATTAAAGGGTATGATAACTCTATTTTCTCGGAACAGGACGCAAGAGTTAAAGTTATCGACAGAATCTTAATTGAGATTCTTGGATATGATTATGAAACTATTTTTACTGAACCGCATTCTGGGGAGGGCTTCATCGATTATAAGATTGAGATAGATGGAATAGGAAAATTAATTATAGAAGCAAAAAAAGACGGGTTAGATTTTAATATTTCTGATGGCTACTGTGCTAGGCCCTTCATTTTAAATGGTCCTGTATTTTCTGATCGCATTGTAAAAAGTGGACTTAGTCAAACAATATATTACGCAGGACATGAAAGTGTTGAATTAGGATGCTTAACGAATGGAAGAACTTGGATTTTGTTCAGAGCTAACAGACTTGGAGATGGGAAAAGGGTTTTGGATGGTAAAGGGATAGTCTTTAGCAGCCTAGAATGCGTTCGAAAGGAGTTTAAACTTTTCTACGAGGTGCTAGGCCGAGAAAATGTTTTAAGACATAAATACCGAGCAATATTTCAGGAGGCGGAGGGTCTGATAATTAGAACAAAAAGTGACTGTAAAGCTTTGCGAGACGAAAATAATTTAAGGATCATTGAACGAGGGCAATATTCTTATGATTTCGATAGGGTGATGAATGAGTTTTTCTCCAAAATTTCCGGAGACACCGATCCTAATTTTTTAGTGGATTGTTTCGTCGAGACTAAGGAAAGCAAGGCGGCTGACAGTCAGCTTGTAAGAATTTCCGAAGATTTAGTAGGAAAAATCAGGGCGATAAATACTGAAGATGCAGTAATATTAAATGATATCATTGAAAGGGTAAAAAACACGAACAGACATGAGTTTGTTCTTTTGGTGGGTGGTAAAGGTGCGGGTAAAAGTACTTTTGTAGACAGATTTTTTAAATTGATTATTTCCCAGGAATTAAAAGAATCCTGTTTGTTAATAAGAATAAATGTTGGGGAAAGCGATGGTGATACAAATAAGATTATTGATTGGATTAACTCAGTCTTACTGGAAGAATGTGAACGAGTTTTATTTGAGGGTGTAGCACCAACGTATGAACAAATAGTAGGAATGTATTTTAACGAATACAAAAGATTAAGCGAAGGAAGCCTGAGAGACTTGTACGAAAGGGATAAACAACAATTTAAGATCGACTTCGGAAAGCATTACGAGGAACGACGAGAAAAGAAGCCTCATGAACATATAAAACGACTTATAGGAGATATTACGAAATCTCGAAAAAAGATACCGTGTGTAGTGTTTGACAACACTGATCATTTTGGAATAGAATTTCAGGAGAAGGTTTTTCAATATGCCAGGTCGATATACGAAAAAGAAGTTTGTTTAGTTATCGTACCTATAACAGATAAAACAAGTTGGCAGCTGTCAAAACAAGGAGCAATCCAATCATTTGAAAGTGAAACGCTTTTTTTGCCAACTCCCCCTCCCAAGAAAATTATAGAAAAGCGGATCGAATATATTGAAAAGGTTTTGTCGCAAGAAAAAGGCTCTAAAGGTCATTATTTTTTAAAGAGAGGAATTAAGTTGGAACTTACGAATATCGAATATTTTGTTCGATGTTTAAATTCCATATTCTTAAAGAATGACGTGGTCTCTAAATGGATTGGCAATCTTGCTAATTTAGACATAAGAAGATGCTTAGATTTAACTCGTGATATTATTGCTTCTCCTCATCTCTCGTTAGATGATTTAATGAAAGCATTCTATTCCACTACTAAAGAAGATAAACCTATCCCGTTATACAAAATTAAAAATTCGATTATAAAAAAAATTTATAGCAGTTATCCAATCGGTCATCATTCTTTTGTCCAAAATGTGTATTACGCTACCAACGATTACAATACTTCTCCTTTGCTGTCAATACGGATATTGCAACTCTTATTGGATAAGAAAAATGTAAGAGGAAAAAATGACGATTTCTTAACCATAAACGAAGTGCTTGAATATCTAGCAAACATGGGTTTTGCAAGGTCGACTATTTTGTCCCACTTAGATTTCTTGCTGAAAAAAGGCTTGATCTACTCTTACGATCCGACAATAATAAATGTTGATGATGCAAAAAAGGTTGAGCTTTCACCTTCTGGCCACGAGCATTATTTGTGGGGTTTTTACGATGATGATTATTTATTTCTAGTGCTTGAAGTAACTCCAGTTTCTGATACTGAGCTATTCAGGTTCTTGGATATGTCCTATTATGATTGGAATAAAAAACCTCAAGTTATTTTTAGATTCTTAGAGTATTTAGAAAAAGAGGATAAACTGTATTGTTCTATACCTAACCATTCCGCTTATGGAGCACAAATGCAGATTTTGCAAAGAATCAATTGGCGAAAAAAAAGGCAGTATAGTTTTATTTCAAATTGAGGGACATCGGTTCAGTGCAAAAGTTGATGAGAAGTGTAAATAATCATAAACATTTTAAAATATAGTCGTTGTTATTTGGTGATGACGTTTCCAAAGTGCAGGTTCTTATTTCTGTGCTCATCATGCCCACTCTTCTGTTGCAGGTAACACCCTGCAAAGGCTGCAGGGAAGACCAACAACGGCGGAAACACCCTGCAACGGCACGGCTGTAAGGAAGACCAACAACGGCAGAAGGCGAGGGTGCGAGTAATTTAGCCCTATTTGACCTTATCATTTACAATCGTGGAGCGTATTCGGCTTTATTGCATTGCTCATCGTGCTCGCGCTTCAGTTGCAGGTGATAACACCCTGCAACGGCACGGCTGCAAGAAAGACCAACAGCGGCGGAAGGAACACCGGCAATGGCAAGAAAAAAAGAGGAATAAGATGGAAACTCGTTTTTGGAAAAAAATTATAAAAATTCAATCATACTCTCTTTTCCTTTGGGTGGGAAGGAATAAGTTGTATAACCCCATAATGAAGAAACGGAAAGCTGTCCACATGCACCAAAGAACACTACGAAGAGCGGAGGGGTTCCAAATCGCCAACCCTTATTTCATTGCTCATCATGCCCACGCTACTGTTGCAGGTGATAACACCCTGCAACGGCCCCGCTGCAAGGGGCACCGGCAACTGCGGAAACAGACACCTTTTGCCTAAACGTTCGGCACCATATCTTTTGAATACAGCACCTTCAGGTGGTTTGCACACTTCGTCTGTACAACGTATGCATTAGGCCAACTACCATCTTTTATACAACATTGAAAAGAACTATCTATTCTTCTCATTCGTGACACACCCGGCAACGGCTGAAGGAAGACCGGCAACGGCTGAGAGGTCGCTATTAGCAGTGACCTCTTTTATTTTTAAATTGTAGGGTGGGGTGGGGTGTTGCGCAGGAGCCTATGCTTCAGTTGCAAGGCAACACCCTGTGACGGCGCTGCTACAACAACACCTACAAAGGCTGAAAAATGCAAGTATCTTAGGTGTTTGCTGTAAATTGCAAATTATCTACTAATGCTCCATTGGAGTAGAAAGGATAAGCTCAAAGTGCAAAAGATATTAACAAACCAACGAGTTAAGCTTAACTAATGATTCAAATTTCAGAACCTATGCTGGTTGGAAAAATTTAAGAATTATGTGGCTGCCGGTGCTATATTATCAATTGGTTTGTAGGTGTATGATAAAGAAATGTCCAATGAGAACGTGAATATGATTAGCAATGCTTAAATAAACAATAATGAGATATCAGTATCAATTAATAACTCTTGGTAGTCAAACACCAGTAACGGGTGAATTGATAGCCATGTTACGCGATAAATTAGAAAATTTGGGACTACGCAAAGAAGTAATTAAAATTATCGACGCAAACAACTTCGGATCTGAGTATGTAGGAAATCAACCTGCTTTTGTATATTATTTTGGAGATTTAGATGGTAATTATAAGCATTTGGATATTACCCAAAAACTTCTAAAAGATGGTACTATGATTTTGCCAATCTTTTTTACCCAAGACTCTTTTTCGAAAGAAATTCCTAAAATGCTAGAAAATCAAAATGGGATTTACTATAAAGCAGTAGAAAAAGAAAGAATAGCGAATATTACTCTCGAAGCTTTTGAATTATTAAGAAATACACGAAAAATATTTATTAGTTATAAAAGAAACGAATCTACGTCTATTGCAATCCAATTGTATGAAGCATTAGAACATCACAATTTCGATGTGTTTTTAGATACTCACTCAATTGGGAAAGCTGAGCCGTTTCAAGACGAATTATGGCACAGAATGACAGATTGTGATGTAATAGTACTTTTGAATACACCGGGATTTTTAAAAAGTCATTGGTGCAAGGAAGAGTTTGCTGAAGCGGGAGCTAAACAAATCGGAATTGTTCAACTAGTTTGGCCAAATCATAATATCAAAACAGACTCTACTTCTCATTTAAGTTATCCAAAACAATTATCCGAGGACCATTTTGTAGATGGAATTTATACTCATAAGGATAAATCAAAATTCAAAGAAGAAGTTGTTGAAGAGGTCATAAAAGAAGTTGAATCCATACGAGCTAGAAATTTAGCTGCAAGACAAGACAATTTGATAACCGACTTTAGGAATATCGCTGTAAAGGTTGGAAAACAAGTCGTAGTCCAACCAGAAAAGTTTTTAACCGAAGATTTACCCGATGGTGGAAGGCGTCTTTATATTCCAACTATTGGAATACCACAATCTACGAGCTGTCAATCCGCAGAGATAAGGAAGGAACTATTAGGTTATAAAGATGTATCAATTCGCTTAATTTATGATGATTTAAGAATTAGAGATAAGTGGTTAAAACATTTAGATTGGTTAAATGATAATTTCAAAAAAGACATTAAAACATTAAAAAAACAAGAATTTGAATCATGGCTAATGCAGAATTAAAAAATATATTTCTATCTGCAAGCATCCCTCTTCCAGGTAGAGACCCCAAATATATAGAAACGGCAGATATTATTGCTATTCGTGATGCAGTGATTGCGTTAACAACTGTTGTATTGCCGCATCATAGAATTATTTGGGGCGGGCATCCTTCAATTACCCCATTAATTTACTATGTAATGGAAAAATTGAACTTGAATATTCAAGAACACGTTACCTTATATCAATCCCAGGTTTTCGAACATCTTTTCCCAGAAGACAATAACAAATTTAAAAATGTAATAGTTACAGAGAATCTCGGTGAAATACCTCCAAGTCTTCAAAAAATGCGCGAAAGAATGTTCTCAGAGAATAGATTTTCAGCAGGAATATTCATTGGCGGCATGGACGGAATTGAGGTAGAATTTAATATGTTTAAGGAAACACATCCTGATGCATTATTATTGCCCATTGCTAGTACAGGAGCAGCAACCAAAATCGTTTATGATTTATTACCAGATCAGCTTAAAAACGAAAGTCTTGAAAAAGATTACGGATATATGGCTTTGTTTCAAAAATTGTTAATGGATAAAATCTAAGCTTAATTTTATAAAAAGAATAGCTATTGAAACAACGAAAATTCTCCCAATTTACGATGCTGGTGAAGCATGTATAGAAAATCTTTCAAGGTCTAAACATAAAGCTGAAAGGTTACAATTTACAAATATTACATTTGGGAGCGAAAGCGTATTGGTCTAAAAAGTTAAATATCATATACTTCTTTTATTGATACTTATATTTATCGAAGCAGATACTAAGAAATGGATTAAAAATTTTTCCGTCGAGCAGTAATACTTACAATATGATAGTGAGTTTTACTACTTAGAAATTTAAGATGCTGAAGTAACTTTATTAGTTAAAACAGAGTAATGAGCCTCACTTCTATTAAAGTCAAAAGGATCAGCAACCACAAGATTCAATTTTCCGGAATATTTTTTTTCAAGCCAACTCACTAATCGCTCAGCTTCCTCCAACGTATATTTACTGTGTCCTACGCGATTTTCATACTTAAGCTCTGCTAAAATGCTTGCTGGAATTTCCGGCGCTGCACTTCCGAAATAATAAAAGTTTTCTGATAAAAGAACATTCGACGATTTAGTATCTCTATTTTTATTAAATTCATTCATACTTCCATCTGCAAGACTATGATGAGAATGAGCTTGAATCCAAGCTTGTGTTTCTTGATTGTAATAGTAGATATTATCTCCTAAAAGCATTTTTTTACTGCCATTTCGCACGGGCTTTTTATCTTTGAACTCTGGGTTTTCCCAATATTCATTAAAAGTAATTTTTTGAGTTACCTTCATTGCAAATATACATTTTCCTGTAGCGTTTAATCTACTACCCCCCACACCGAATATCCAGTCGCCAATACTGGCGGTGCTTCTTATTCCAGGCTTACAAGTAGCAAGGCTACAGGTACCATGGAAAGGATTAGGAGCAAATCCAAAGTCTCGTGCGACAACATAGATATAAACTCTAGGCATCGGCATTTCTTAGCAATTAGTGGGTGTATCAGAATTAGGAGGTAACCGGATTGTTCCGTTAGGATTTTGAAAATCATTTTCACCATCAATAGCTGAAATTATACTATCTGTATTCCACCCAACTATGGATGCAGCATATTTTTCTAGACTATAAGGCACATCAGCCTCTGTCCCGCCTCTTAAATACACTCCTACTATTCTTTTTCCTTGTTCGTTTGCTTTGTCAATCTCCCAGTTCACCCACGGTCTTGTATGTGTATCTTTACCTATTAAAACAACCACAGTGCTAGCCCAAGATATTTTCATTCGCAAAACGCGTTGTATAACTTCCTTGCTAATTTTTTTTTCTTCCATCCTCCTTTGATTTTCAGGTTTCATTCGGACAGAGCTGTTTCTAATATCATAACCTTTTGACGCCATAAGATTAGTTAATTTACTAACCTCTGCATCATCTTGATGATGATGACTTATAAAAAGATGCCTTCGCTTATTATCTGTTGACACGGAACATTGATGTTTTGGTTTATTTCCCATTTAGGTGGGAAGAAAAGTGATAAAGGTCCTTTACTTTTAGTGAACTTTTGTTTGATGCGCTTTCGACCAGTGCTGCCTCCAATTTCAGGATTAGTACCTCGCAAGTATTTATCGACCTCGCAAAATATATTTTGACAGTCTATCAGTTGAAGTCGTCTTCCCCACAAATCAGGTAGATCAATTCCTAACCTTTCGCATTCTTTTTCCTGATCATTAGCCATCATCTTTATAATATCCTCAAAGGAATAGTCGCCCATTGTTTTAAAACACTTCAAAATTCCATTTTTTGCACCTGGGCCTGCAACAACAAAATCCATTTCCGAGAAATTAGTGAGCGTACTATAATTTAAATCTATAGTATATTGAAATGCAAGAAAGCTGCCCAAAGATGGATAAGCTAAAAGCAGGTGATAAACCTCTTTTAAGCTCTTACTATCTTTAATTTTATCAAAAAGCTTTTCCTCCATCATTTTCGAAATTAGAGCTAAATGATTGCTGTGCTTAAATTTGTGACCAAAGACATTACCAGCTGATGGCATGATATACGCAGCAGAGTAAATGGTATTTTTTCTTGCTAATTCATAAGTCAATATTTCGTCATACTTTTCAAAGGAGTACGTTTCAAAAGTGATCGAGCCAAGTTTATTCAATAGACTGGTGTATGTTTCTATCTTATTAAAAATCTTGAAAAGGATAGTTCTGAAAAATACATTCTCTATGTTCTGATAGTTCTCTTCGTACTGAAGCTTTATTAAATATTGACTTACCCTATCAGAAGCCCGAAATACATTTGTAAATCGGTGATTACTAATAACGACATCTTTTGTCCAGGGTCCAACGGAATCTGTAAGTCGTTTAACAAATACGTCAAACCGTTTTGATGCAAACAGCCAATAAGCATCATATAATTCAGAGCGCTTAGGCTTAGTTAATTTTATATTGTGGGTTAAAACCATTACGCTACGTGTTTATCTAAAGTAGTATTTCCTATATATTTTAACTTTCTTTCTTTAGGGGAAACTAAAACACGACCTCCTTTATTTTCCACAATTTGATGGAAAACTTTATATGATTCAAGGATTGTTTTCTCCCATTGAAATGAGCTTACTTTGGCAACTTCTAAATCTATCACCAACTGTTTAATTGTATTGAGTAGCTCAGTATCAATTCGATCAGATGCCTTAAGCATCTTATTTCCCTTGGCATAATTATAAATAATAAGAGTAATTGCTTCTTCAGCAACCTGAGGTCTTCCTCTATCTTCCGCGTCCAAAGTAATTAAGTCGCTTTTTCTTTTTAACTTCATAAGGTGTCGTATAACAGGCGACCATCCTAAAAAAGCAATATGCCCTAAATGAAAAACGTCATGATATCGATACTCATTGGGAACTCTTGAATTATCAGTGAGAGGATCACCAAGTTCGATGCTGGTCTGATCATCCTTTTCCCATGTCATTTTCACCTCTAATAAGTTATTTTCACCAAGTGTTTCACTGAAGTTGATGATAAAAGAATCAGGAAATCGTTCTGAATAATTCTGATCAAATCTGGGGACTTGATGTAGGTCATCTTCATTGAACCTATCATATGTTTTTGCTAGGTTTTTTTTTGCAATTTCCTCGAGATTTAATCTGTTGTGGGATGCTATTGACGATATATACCATAGTACGTCTCCCAATTCTTCTGTAAGCTTTTCATTAAAACTTCCAAAGCCTTCCCCGTCTCGAAGAAACTTTTTTAAGGTGGTTAAAACGGAGCCTGCTTCTCCAGCTAAGCCCAAATACCCAAGAAAGAAGTTTTCTTGATCTTTTGAATCATAAGGTTGAAGGGTCAGATTAGCTTTATGCTGGTACTCGTTTAATGTCATACAAAAATGTTATAATATATCAAAGATGTAAAATTATTATATCATTTTTATTAGGTTTTGAATTTTTATTTTACATATACTGCATTACATCAAATATTAAGTTTTATTCATTTTTGCACTAACAACTCATAAAACTGAATCAGTCTTTTTAAATTGCTGAATGAAAGCCGCTCATCCACTCCATGAAACCCTTGTGGGTCTAACATAGGAGAAAAGTTGATGACTCCAGTAGATATTTTCCGGTAAAAACGGGCATCGGTGCCGCCAACCATTAAAAACGGTGCCGGCACTATATCGTCCATTACTTGGTAGCATACAGCTTCCACTGTTTTATATGCTTCGCTTTCAACGGGCGTAATGAACGAGGGTTCTGCAAGAGATGATTGCAACAGAGTAATCTTAATTCTTTCGTCTTTTACTGCATTTTTTATAAACGAGGTCACGTTGTCTGATGTTTCACCTGGTAATATTCTGCAATTGATGACAGTCTTTGCTGTGGTCGGAATCACATTATCTTTAATGCCTGCAATCAGCATGGTAGGAACGATTGTGGTGTGTATTGTGGCATTCGTACCATTGCTTTGCTCGAACTGAGAAACCAGCATGCGTTTAAAAAGCCATTGGTTGGCAAGAGCCATCCTGGTGGTGACTCCCAGACCCGGGCCAATTTTCTTTAACATTAATTCCGTAGGAAGGGTTATAGAAAACGGCATTTGTGTTTCCCGAATATTTACAAGTGCTTTTGCTAAAATATCAATGGCAGTTTCATGTCCAGGTATCGAGGAGTGTCCTCCCTCTTTTTCAACAGTCAGTTCAAACGTGGCATATCCTTTTTCGCTTACTCCCAGTAACGCGATTGGACGGCCAAGGTCCTTAAAATTATCTTCCGTTATAAACCCGCCCTCATCAATGACCAAACCGGGTTTTATCCGGGCGGAATCAAGCCAGCTCACTATGGCTGACGCCCCCCTTAGTCCACTAGTCTCCTCTGTATGGCCAAAACAAAAATAAATACTTCTTTGTGGCTGGAAACCCTGTGACAGCAATTTCTCAGCCATCTCCATGATGGCCACGAGGCATCCTTTGTCGTCATTCGTGCCCCGACCCCAAATAGCACTATCCTTAATTACACCTGAAAAGGACGGTACCTTCCAAAGTTTCTCTGATGTCGGCTCTACAGGAACTACATCGGAATGTGCTATAAGCATATAAGGCGGTAATACTGACTGCTTTCCTTTCCATATATAAATATAGCTGAACTGATTTATAACAATCCGCTGCAGCCGACTGTGTATAAGCGGGTAGGATTTTTCCAGAAAGCTTTTGAACTGAAGAAACGCTGCAGTGTCCACAGGAGCATTGTCTTCCATAGACACTGTTTTTATTTGAACGGCTTCACTCAAATGCTTTATGGCAGCGTTATCCAAGGAGTCGCCTAATAGTGCCTTTGTATGCGGAATGGATCTTGTATAATCTATTGTACGAATAAGTATAATTATTACGAGCAGCAGTAACACCCCGAAAATTGCGCCAATTATTTTTTTTAACATATAAATTATTTAAGGCTCTTTAATGTCCTTTTATAGTCAAAATCTACTTTATAAAATGCAGCCGAACCAAATTGCACTTTGGCGTCGACGCCTTCGGCGTTGAAACTGCCAACTAATTTTGTTTCTGATTTAATTTCCAGAATCGTAATGCCTTCCTGCTCTATGTTTTCATCAACGTTTTTCCATTTAAACTTAATCGTATCTACCCTAGGAACACCTATTACGCTCAATTTAGCATATACAGTAGGGCCAATATTCATATAACAGATAGAAAGTTCCCCTACCAGCAAATTGTGATTAATTTTCAATTCACAGAGGCAAGGAAATACCTGTTTTTCCTTACCTCCAAAAATGGATACATCCTCGATGGTATATCCAATCCAAGAACCTTCCATAAAACCGTGCGTTCCGTGAATAGTGTTGATATCTAAGGCAGTATACAAACTGCTGAAATCTTCATTTTTATCTAAGTTGACAACATGAAATGGCTTCGCAAATTCTGGTATTTCACAATCATCTATCTTGACAGGTATAATAAACTTCCTCCCTGGCATCATCGTTTTCATCTTTTCTATAGCAAAAGAAAACTCTCTACTAAAATATCGTTTGTTTTGCACCGATGATTTTGACAGTAACGATATAAAATAATCGCACTCATTATTTATCAATGGTGGAATAAGTTTTTCCCAATCATCGCCACCAATCAGCCCAGATTTATCAATCCAAGGCCGCTGCCCATGTAATTGTAATTTTTCAAAGAGGTTTATAGCTGTATGATAATCATTGGTATCATAGCTGATGAATACTCGGGTGGATGCTGCCATTGAAATAAAGATAGTTAACTATAATATTCAATGCTAGTGATTTGAAAAAAAGGTGTTTTAACGGTGCAACTGCTGCTCACAAATCTTTCCTTTCTGTTGAAAAAGAAGAAATTAGTAAATTAGATTTATAGAATTGACTTAGCATAACTATAAACTTTTTAATTCACCACAAAAATAAAGCTTAGCTTCTGCTATAGCTGTCCGAACAATTTTAAGCTTCTATTGCCTGTCCTTATTTACTCTTTATTATATTCTGCAACTGTTGAATCATCTCATTCTTATCCTTTAGCATTCTCTCGTATAGCTCAACTATTTTATCTATGGGATTGAAAGTTGGATAGTAATTAATCGCATTTAAAGTTGAACTATCTTGGCTTGTAAAAGTATTTGAAATAATATTTAAGGCACTTTGTTCATCAAAATTCTTAATAGCTTCCGGTGTAACTTTCAACACCTTGGCTACCTGCTCTAAAATTTCGGGTTCAATTTCTTCTTTTTGCTCGAGCAGCGAGATTCTTCTTTGTGTCCAGTCTTCACCTAATTCAATGGCTAAAGCTTCCTGCTTCATTTGCAACATTTCCCTGAAACGCTTTATGTTCCTTCCCTGGTGTATTTTATTCTGAGGCATATCAGTAGTCATGTTTTTGGGTTTTGTGAAGAAGACAATAATCGCAGAGGTTAGCTATCATACACGCTAAAATAAACGTTTTTTCCGGTAAGATACACAGCTTTTATATAAGTAAATTAAATATTCAGAAGGAACTTGGGTGAAAGAATTATGCAGCATCAAAACGACGATACAGATATTCACACCCATGCTTTTAAGTCAGGAAATGTCAGCAGCTTCAACTATTTTTTCGACAAACACTATACGGCTATTTGCTATTTTACACATCGCTTAGTTAAAGACCAGGCTGTTGCTGAAGAGATAACCGCCGATGCATTTATAAAACTTTGGGAACGGTATACATCATTTTACGACGGCAATGCTATTAAAGCTTTCCTGTACACGGCCGTTCGTAATGCTTCACTCAGCTACCTGCGAAAGTGCAAAACACAGGCAACATTGGTAAACAGTCTGCATTACCTGGCAGATAAAACGACACCCGGCATACAACACGATATTATAAGGGCGGAAACAATGAACATGATCTATCAGTCCCTGCACATCCTTCCAAAAAAGTGCCTGCAGGTTTTTGAACTGTTTTATTTAGAGAATAAATCTTACGAAGAAATAGCCGCAGAACTGAAGCTGTCGGTTAATAACGTTCGCAATCATAAAATGAGGGGGTTGAATTTACTTAAAAGTAAATTGGGCAATAGCCTGCTATCCGCGGGTATTGCAGTGGTTACTGCAGGCGCTTTTATTCTTGGTAATAACGGTGTTTTGCATCTTTTATAGTCCTTCACGGCTTCGTCATTGCGAGTAACGACTTTTTCAGAGCCAAAAAAGAAAAAAAGCTAAATGAC
>CAXUMK010000075.1:0-15538 GCA_964251885.1 uncultured Segetibacter sp.
ATATATGATTGGAAAAGATGTGTCCACACGGTAGGTACAAGAGTGCGACGCAACGCTGCCCCATTGGTAATACTTCAGCCCGTTTCAAAAAAAATTCCACTCACTTTTTTATCGCCTGCGCAGGTATAATAAAACAGTAATTTATTACCCGTCATAAGTAAGCTCCACATCTGTTTCAGGATAGGATACACATGTAAGGATCAAACCTTCAGCCAGGTCTTGTGGAGTGAGTACATCATTTATAGTCATTTTCACACTTCCGCTTATGCACCGGGCAGTGCATGTACTGCACCTGCCCCCGCGACAACTGTAGGGAAGGTGAATGTGATGTTTTAACGCGACTTCCAAAATGTTGTATGGATAAGCTACTTCTAACTGGTGTGTCTTCTGATGAAAATGAATGGTTACGTTGTGCGGCTTTTTATCTGTCATGAAAGGCGGCGGCGGTGCAGTGGCGAAGAAGTTTTCTTTTCTAATTGCCTCACCGCTGTATTTCATGACTTTAAGCGTAAACTGTACCATGCGCATAAATGCTTCAGGTCCGCACAAGTAAAACTGAACGGATGCCGGTAATTCATTTTGCAGCAAAATTCTTTCAAGCAAATTGTTGTTTAGTCTTTGCGAAGGTTTCTGGTGATTATCAGGATGGCTATAGATTTCTCTCAAAGAAAAACGGCTGCTGAACTTTTTTTCGAGCAACAGCAAATCATGTCTGAAAATGCTGTCTCTTTCGCTATGATTTTGATTGATAAGAAGAACTTTGGCTTCATCGAATTGATACAACAAATGCTTTATTAAAGAAAAAACAGGGGTGATGCCGCTGCCCGCCGCTATAAATACTGCAAGCCCACTTTCAGGCTTTTCAATAGTAAATCTGCCGCTGGGAGGAAGGCTTGCGATCGTATCATTCACCTGCAGTTCATCAAACAAATACCTGCTTAATTCTCCGTTTTCAATTCTTTTTATCGTGAAGAAAAAATCTGTATCAATGCCCGGGGCTGAACTGATAGAGTAGGAGCGGCGAACTTCTTTATTGTGCAGCGTAACGAGCAATGTCACAAACTGGCCGGCTTTATATAAAATAGGCTTTTGATCGATTTCTTCCGCAAAGAAGGTTTTGCTTTCGGGTGTTTCCTGTCGTATGCGTTTTATCCGTAGCTGTAAATGTTCCATTTCTATTTCTTCTAAATGCATATAATGCAGAGACGATTCTTCTTCATCCGCTTAGTTATATCACTTTCTATGCTTGTTATCTATGCGCGGTTTAAAACAGGGTTTGCACTCCGTTGGCAATTTTGTTCTCATGGGTTAGCAGCCATCTCTTACGCCACAAACCACCTGCATACCCTACAAGAGATTGATTGCTGCCAATAACTCTATGGCAGGGAACAATGATACAAAGATGATTTTTGCCATTGCTTGAAGCGGCAGCGCGAATACAGTTTGGGTCGCCTAACTTTTTGGCTAAGGTCATATAACTGATGGTTTTGCCGTAATTGATATTCAGCAATTCTCCCCAAACCCTGGTTTGAAATTCAGTCCCTTTCTGATTGACAGGAATATCAAACGAACGGCGCTGCCCGTTAAAGTATTCAATCAGTTCTTCCACGCATTGATGTAATATGGGGTGATAAGCCGCCGCCGTCGCAACGCTATCCTGACTATCGGTAAAAGAAATTTCGCTGATATAATGTTCCGTTCCGGCAATTTTTAAAAGGCCGACAGGCGACTTATAATATGTATAGCTTATCTCATTCATCAACCTATTTTTTGTCCGTTTGCTACCGCTTTATCAGGTTTCAATAAAATTACATCATTGTTTTGGTCAAATACTCCGAGTACCAGACATTCGCTGTAAAAGTTGGCTATTTGTTTTGGTGCAAAGTTGATTACTGCAATTACCTGCCGCCCCGGCAATTGGTCTTTAGAATAATGCTTCGTAATTTGCGCAGAAGACTTTTTAATGCCTGAAGGACCGAAATCAATTGTCAATTGATAAGCAGGCTTCCGGGCTTTTGGAAACTCGTTCACTTCAACAATTGTCCCGGTTTGAATGTTAATCTTTTGGAAGTCTTCCCACGTAATCATCGTAAACTTTTAAAATCAAATCTAAACAACAAAAAGTATGAAAAGAAATGCAACTGCAGTATGGAATGGTTCAGGCAAAGATGGTAAAGGAACCCTTAGCACACAAAGTACAGTGCTCAGCAACACACAGTACTCGTATAAGTCCCGGTTCGAAGATGGTGTTGGTACAAACCCCGAAGAATTGATGGCAGCCGCTCATGCAGGTTGCTTTACTATGAAGCTGAGTTTTGTTTTAGGCGAAGCCGGTTTCACACCCGATAAAATCGAAACGGTTTGTACTATCGCTTTAGAAAACGGTGTCATCGCTACTTCTCATCTGCAGGTGACTGCCTCAATACCGGGCATCAGTGCAGACGAATTTGAGAAATGCGCCCAGGACGCAAAAGAAAATTGCCCGGTAAGTAAGGCTTACAATGTAGAAAAAACGCTGGATGCAAAACTTGGATAACTGTAAGTAATGCAGTATTCTCCCCATCATTAGCTTAGTTCAATCCCCTCTTTTTTTTATATTACCGGCATTATCTATTGCAGAATAGTGCCGGTATTTTTTATGTTACAGACTTCAGTTTTTCATTGCGTCATCGTTGCGACGCTTATCTTTTTCTGCTTTGTGAATCTTTTTCACAATGCACACTCACAAATATTTCGTTCAGGTCGTACTATAGTTATCAAGTGATAAATCGGTGACTCTTTTTGGCTTGCCGAATAAAAAAGAAAAAGTATACGAGTGCGACGCAACGGCTGACTTATAGTAGTAATGCTGCCCGGTTCAAAAACATTTCTACTCACCTTTTTGTCCCTTGCAGTTATAAAACTTCGTGTCTTCGTGCCTTAGTGGCTATCATTAAACTCTTCATCAAGTAAAGCACAACCGGGAACGACAGTGTTAATATAAAAATGTGATACCTGATGACACTTGGCGCAAGCAGTACTACAAAAAAGAAATTAATGATATACAGAGCGGCAAAGCACACAAGCGTATTATTGAACAAAAGCGGCTGTGTCTTGTATTTTCCAGATAAGAAATAATACAATCCAAGCGTTATGAAAATGAAGTTTACAGCGACAAAAAGAATTTGGACAGGTATAAAAACAAATGAATAAACCGCGGGATGATGTGCAGGCGTTTTATTTGTTTTATAATGAAAGTACTTGCTGGCAACTGCTGCAATTGTATCGCTGTCTTCCATGTAGGTTTTATACATTTCAAGTGGAGGAAATATATATGCTTTGGCATTAGGCAAAACAAAGTGTGTAAAGTAGCTCCACGGTTTTTGTAAAATAACGGCTTTCCCAAATTTACTATACACTGGTCCCAGTGCATTCCAGGTTCTGAAATAAAACTTGCTTCTTCCGGGGTAAACATGCATATATCTTTTTAACGGACTGTTTATATGCCACATAAAGACAGCCGAAGCGCCGGAATCGGGAAAGGTTTGCCGTGCAGTATCAAAAAAATGCACGTTGAAATTTACAAGAGCCTTTACCTCTTTATCCTCAATTAAGGTTGTATCAATTTTATCGTGCTGCATTACATGAAGCGCATCATTTGCCAGTTGCCATCCGCTAAAAGCAGAAAAGGTGTTTGTTCCGGTGTAGTTTTTTGTAAGCCACTGTGTAAAAATTACAATGATCGCAATCAATACAAAACCTGCAGACATGCTTATTATTTTTTTAACCGTCCCTTGCTTTGCAAGTAATAGTGCAATAGCAGCAATGGCAGGGAAAAAAAGGGCATTGTATCGCAGCTCAAACAAACCGGCAAGAACGATCAGTTGGGCAACTATCAAAGGCCACGAAGGCTTATGCATGATCCATATAAGCAGTGTAAACCAAAGGACAGTAAAGCAGCTAAAAAAGGCATCAGCATATACATAATTGCTATAAAAAAGATACAGCGGATTGATGATAAGCAATACGTACAGCAGCAGTTTAAACAACCGGCTGAAGCTGAATAAAAAAGTACAGGAGAAAAATAAAAACAGATTAACAAACAGGTTGGTAAAATACTGCGCTGCAATAAGTGCAACGTCTGAAACAGAGAAAAGCTTACAAAAAAAAATCAATTTGCTGTAACCAACGGGTCTGAAAGAAACGGGTTGACCGGTTTGTGCGGCGCCTATCCATGTAAAAGAATCAGCGTAAAAGCTTGGAATTGGGAATAAAAAACGCAGAATGATAAAATACACAATCCCTGTAATGATCGCAAAAAAAAGCCACCGTCTGTTATATTTTGAAATAATATAGTTCTGGAACGAGAGCGTGTTATGATTCATTGATAGATTTGGTTACCGCTTTCATAGGGTAGATCTCATGCCTGTGTCCGATTTTAACTGCCGGGTCATTCTTTTGAAATTCTTCAAAAAAAGCTTCATCTTCTGTCTCAATCACTCCCATACCAAATGTTCCATTGGGGTCAAAGACCGGACCGTACACTATCACATACCCTTTATCCTGCCATGCCTGCCAGTATGCAGCATGCTCCTTCATTACGTTTCTTTCTTCATCTGTTATATCGAATGGAAATGTAAGTCTTGAAGGAATTAGTTTTACAAAAAAATGCTTCTTTTCACTGATCATAAAAAGAGTTTTAGTTACTGTTTTTCTGCAATGATTCTTCCGCCAAAAAAAACATGAAGTGAGTCTTTCACCCGTCTTATATCTGCAGTCCTGATCTTCACTGGTAAAAACAACCTGTATTTTACGCTGTCACCTGTACCAACCGAGTCATACTGAGTATAAGAATGGAGACTGTGTAACTGCAATGTTCTGCGATTGGCTCTTTGCCTGAGCTTGGTAATTTCAAAAATCATCTTATACCTGGCAGAGTCGCCTTTTGTTGCTGTGGTTTCAGCAGGTAATGCAGCAGTTGTATCTTTCGGCAAAGCAACAGGATTTGAAGCAGTGGGCTTTCGCGAGGTGACCACTTCTTTGTTTGAAGATAAACTATCAGCTACCGGTTGAGCGGTAGTATCTATGACATCAGCCTGCTGATTTTCGTTGGCTGTTTGTTTATTGGTAAGAAAATTAGAAACTCCCCAGCCAATGCCACCCAGCGCCGCTAATGCCGCTATTACTATCAGGATGATTACAAGAACCCGCCCTGCAGAAGACTGCGATCTTACAGGATAATTGTGTTCTGCATTTTCTCTTTTGGGATTAAGCTCTTCTTTTACAGGTAAAAAATTGCCGGGTGTAAATTCGTAAATTCCCTGGTTATTTTTACTTAACGTACCTACGCCTTCTATTGTGTAGGGCTTTCCTAAATTGATAAACTGCTTAATATTGGATAAATAAGACTCCAGGTCTGACCGTATCAGCGGCTGTATCTTATGCAGTTTTTTTACAAGGAAAAATATGAGGTTTTCTTCAGAGTCACTTTTGGGATTATAAGTAAATGACAGACCTTCTATAGGATAATAAATCTCTTTTTCCTGCTGGTTTGGTACACTTACTTTACTGTCTAAAGTAAATGTTCCTAATCCTTCGAGCCTTAATGTTTTATGTTCGTAAAGATAAGCGGCCAGTTGGTCATCAAATTTCACAAAGTAATGATTTTAGGTTTTGACAAACTTAAGGCAATTATAGCAGGAAAGATAATAAGGTATCTATCCTGTTATCAATTGTTTAAGCATCCGCAATGTAGGTTTTTTGATGTTACCTTTACACCATTATGACACCTGAAGAAGAAAAATTTTTAAGCTACTGGCAAAAAAACAGGGAAAGAGAAAGAAGCCTGCCAAGACAATTGTTTCTTGGATTACCTCTCGGTATACTGATAAGTTTGGGAATACTTCTCAATTTTGTTTCTGGCTGGTACTCACGGGCAACCATGGTTGCCAACAGCCAGTCTACTCCGCTTGTATTGATTTTAGCGGTTGTTATTATCACACTTTTTTGCAGCATCTTTTATAAGCGCCACCAGTGGGATATGAACGAACAAAGGTTCCTGGAACTGTCTTATAAAAAAGAATTGGAAAATACCTCTGGTGTTGTGCAGCACGATACTGATATAAACAGTCAAGTAGGCAATCAAACTACACTAAACAGCTAACTTACATGAAGAAATTTTTACTGATTGTTTTTGTGATGGTCATGATTATAACTGGATGTGCAAAAAAACAAACGGGGTGCACGCCCGTTTCTCCGCAATCAGAAGAACCGCAGATAATAGCTTACGCAACTTCAAATGGAATTACAGCGGTTAAGCATAGCAGTGGTATATATTACCAGATAATCAATCCGGGGAGCGGTGTTACACCAACAGCCAGTTCTACAGTATATGTTACTTACGTTGGAAAGCTTCTTAACGGAACCGGATTTGACTCTTCAAAAGTGTCTGTTCCTATAGATCTAACAGGGGTGATCGAAGGATGGCAAATAGGGATTCCCCTGATAAAAAAAGGCGGTGAAATCAAGCTTATTATCCCTTCTTCTTATGCTTACGGCTGCAATGGATTTGGAGCTAAAGTTCCGCCAAATTCAATTTTGTATTTTGATGTTGGTTTGATAGACGTAAAATGAAGACAGGTAAAGAGAAGAGATCTTTCACTGTAAGTACAAATCTCTCTTCAATTTCCAAAAAATTTAAGTACAAATTCTTTTAAAAGATTTTTAGCGAAACAAAAAAGAACAGTATAAAAAGAGAGGGGAGATTATTTATTAGAAAGCTGTTTTTTAGCAAACTCCTTTATCCTGTGCAGTCAGAAAAAACTCTTTTTTCTTTTGACAGTTACTTTTTCTGGAGCCTGGAATAATATTTCGCTCTCTAATTTAACAATTGGTAACGCCAGTACCTCGCCGGCATAATCAAGAGGTAATTCTTTTAATGTATAAGTTTTAAACCTTCTTTTAAATTTTCCTTCAAGACTCGTTTTTGTCTCTACGTAAAAGTTGTCAATCTTAAAAAGCTGGTAATTTGAATCCTCGTCAATTTTCTCTGTAATCTTTACAGCATCAAAGATTAATTCTACTTTTTTGTGTTCATCAAGCATATTAAAATTTTCTATCGTCATTCTACACGTTTGAATAAGTATAAGGAAGAATAATGCCGTTTTTTTTAAACAGACATTTCAAACCATGTAAAGTATAAGTGGGGAAATAAGTGTACGAAAGAAGCACGTATAACAGGAAATAGGGTTCAAAGTGCTCATTTGGCACTCAGCACATTACTGTTCTTCAACTATACGATCTAAACGATCGTATTATAAGTGATGAATAGAAGAATGATCTGGAATGATAATAGCAATGCTGCTACAAACAAATTTTATATGGAATTTATACCATTAGAAAGAGAAGAACAGTTAGAGGAAATCGCTCAGTCGAAGGAAAATAAAATTATTTTCAAACACAATACAACCTGCCCAATCAGCAAAAGCGTTTACAAACAGTTAGGACAGGAAGGTGACCAGTTTTTAGAAGGTACGCCTGTTTACTATCTTGATTTGAAGGCTCATCAGGACTTATCAGATCAGGTTGCTGAAAAATTTAATGTCCCGCACGAATCCCCCCAGCTATTAGTAATTAAAGATGGTAAAAGTTTTTACAACCAATCTCTTTACAATATTTCAGCGGAGGAAACTGCCGAAGCAATAAAAGAATATAAGAGTAAGTAGCAAATAGAACTGTAAAGCATTCTTATTTAAACTTATTGCGGTATAATTTTTTTAGCTGAAATAATCGTACAATACATTAGATAATACAGAAGTAATAAATTGAAGGTTATGTCTAAGAATGAAAAAATTTCGGAAGCTTTGATCGTAGCAGGCCTTATTGCGTTTGCTTATTACAAATTTTCAAAAATGACGGCCAGTGAAAAACAAAAGGTGTTTTCAGATGTGAAAGAAATAGGAGAGAAGGTTATAAAAGACCTTGTGCCTGCTGGAGTGAAAAGTCTTGCTCCTTCGATATTTAATTAAATAATTATTACTTTTTTTAACTTCTTTTAAAACAGCACTTCTGAGTATCATTCAGAAGTTGCTGTTTTTATTATTTAATCGACTTTCTGCTGCCATTATTTAAAAGTATTCTATGTGTGAGATACAAGCAGTAACCATCAGGTTAAAGCCTGGCGAAGATCTGAAGATTCAACTCGACGAATACATAAAAGCAAACCATATAAAAGCGGCATGTATGCTAACCTGTGCAGGAAGTTTGCAGCAGGCGGCTATAAGATATGCAGGCCTGCCTGCTGAAGAAATATTAAAAGAAAAGTTTGAAATTGTATCACTAACCGGCACACTTGCCGAAACCGGTTCTCACTTACACATATCCATCAGCGACTGCACGGGAAAGACAATCGGCGGGCATCTGAAAGAAGGTTGTATTATCTACACTACAGCAGAAATTGTTATAGGGATTATGCATGGAGTTTCTTACCTAAGAGAGACGGACAACACCTATGGCTACAAGGAATTAGTGATAAAAAATGAGGGTTAATCATCAATGCTATTAACTTAAAAATATTGTACAGACAATTTTGGGTGTAGAGCTGCTATGAAAAGATTCGGTACAAGTCCCGACTCAAGGTATCTATCGGGATGCCGCAAAAAGCGGTAAGTGATACAACCGGAGGAGGAGAAAGAACAAATGTTTGTCCCTCAAAAATCTTAAGTTAATGATCCTGTTGTCTGAATGTTTCAAGCCTTATAAGCACATTTTCAATGAATAGAAGAAACCCTCACATCTGCCGCTGTTTTTTCTTTTAAAAGCTTCACCACCACTTTATCAATGGGAAGAGAAACTGTTTCTTCGTCCAGGTCATTCCATTCAATCCAGCGGAAAACTTCCGCTTCACCCTGCGGGTCAGCAACCTGGTGAGGCTCGAAATCAAACAAGGTTGTTTTGGTTACCAAATCAATCGGCTCAGGCGCATGAACAAAATAATAAATGCTAATGATCTGGTCTACGTTATTGAAAGCCGATATCTGGAAAAAATCAGTTGTATAAATATGGTCACCTATCGTTACATCAAGGTTGGTTTCCTCTTTAAATTCTCTTTTCAGGCAGTCCCTTGTTCCTTCTCCAAACTCCAATCCGCCTCCCGGCAGCTTGGTAAAATAATTTCCCCGTATAAACTCATCGCTCACCAGCAATCTCTTTTTGCTGTCCATCAAAATTCCGTAGACCCTTACATTGAACAATGCCATTATTTAGATTTTGATTTACGTACCCAGTTATAGTAGTCCAGGCCGGCTGCCGCTACTATAATAAATGAAATGATAACCGGTACCCAAAAAGTATAAGCCGAATTTTTATCGAGAACAGGCGTATTGATACAATAAACAGCAAGCAGTAAGGCAGGCAGGGCCAAAATTAAAATCAGCCCGGTAAGCCTTTTTAAAATTTCGTTTTGGTTGTTGGCAACAATGCTGGCAAACGCATTTAAAGTTGAGCTAAGAATGTTGCTGTATGTATTCGCCATTTCAAGTGCTTGCGAGGTATCTATTATCAGGTCGTTTAAAACTTCGCGTTCGTCTTCGTTTAGCTCTAAAAAATTTGTTCTTTCCAGTTTCATCATCAGCAGTTCATTGCCGCGCAGAGCCGTAACAAAATAAACAAGGCTTTTTTGAATGCGTACCAGTTCCAGCAACTCTTCGTTGCGGTTTGCATCGTATAATTTTTGCTCTAGCAAATTCCGTCGCTGGTTTATCTCTTTCAGGTAGTCCATAAAGTTAGATACTACCTTATCAAATATTTTTAGCACCATAAGATTGCGTTTATCGGGATGGCGCTTTTTAAAGGTATTCAGAAACTTTTTAATCGCGCCGTTATCAAACGAGTTGACCGTTACAATGTGATGAGGCGTTAAAATAATACAGATGGGAATGGTAATATAAAAAGCATCACTGCTGTTAAATGAATTGTTTTCGGCAGGCGTATTAATAACAAGAAATTTTACATTATCGCCCAGTTCGTAACGCGATCTTTCATCTATATCAAGAGAGTCTCTTAAAAACTCGATAGGTATGTCAAGCTCTTCGGCAAGTTCAACAAATTCCTCTTCTTTAAAAGGCGGAACCAGGTTAACCCAAATACCATCTTCAGGTTTGTCTATTTCTACAGTTTGGTTATCTACGTTTTTAAAATAGTGTATCATACAAGTGAAGTGTTCCTGCCGGGCAATTAAATATTTATGGAATAAAGATGCGATTTTTTTGTTTTACAGGCACAGGTTCTTTCATCAGGCTTTATTGGCGACGCTCCGTTCAGGCGGGGTTTTTTATGGCAGCTTTTTTCATGGTATGCTAATTCAGCTTATGCTATATGATGTATTATTTCAGGTTCTTTTTGCCGGTAATTTTATAATTTCACATTCTCTTGGAACGTTAGCTCAGTTGGTTTAGAGCATTACTTTGACAGAGTAGGGGTCACAGGTTCGATTCCTGTACGTTCCACCCCCCGCCCTAAAGGGAGCTAAATCGTCGTTGATTAAGCTTTTCGTCCCGCTGGGGTCTCCTTCAAAGCCTTGTGCGTAGGTTGAGGAACCCCGGCATTTGAAAGGCACTAATCTTGCCCCGAACTTTTCCGGGTTTCATCCTAACACACATTGCCTTGCTATGAAGACCCGATTCGGACATAAAAAAATACACAAGTCATTTTTCACAGGTGAGCGGCGCCGGTAGTAGTGCAACGTTTCATCTAAATGTAGATAGATACAATAGGGGGAACTTGTTTATAGTTCATCTTTATACGGGTGGCAGCTTAACAGCATCACTCATCACGAATTGTTACCGGGCAACGTAAAAAAGTATTTATGCTAAAGGCCTGGGCGGTTCTATTTAAAGTAAATTGAAAGCAGTCTAAAAGTTTGATATGGAATTATTAGTTATTCAAAGAAAGATTTACGAGATAAGAGGACAAAAGGTGATGCTCGATTATGACCTGTCTGAGCTTTACGAAACCGAAACAAAGTATCTGAAGAGCTCTGTAATGCAAAATATAAAACGTTTTCCATCCGATTTTATGTTTGCGTTAACCAGAGATGAATGGGAAACTTTGAGGTGCAGTTTTAGCACCTCAAACACCAGAGGAGGTACAAGGTACATGCCTTTTGCATTTACAGAACAAGGGTTTCTGCTGCGGTCTCCTTCAAAGCCTTGTGCGCGACCACCGCATGATTGCAGCGAAGGTCATCCTAACACACACTGCTTTGCTGTGAAGACCCCGCTTCTACATAGATGTAAAAGCCTCACTCATTTTAATCAACTTATTACTTCACTTTTCAAAACAAAAAGAGTTTCCAATAAAATAATTATTTGATTATAGCGTTGTACTAAAGAAATTGAAACCATATCAAACTGAGGCCGCCATCAAGGTGGCGTTATTAAACCATTTCATCCAATGAGCATCGCCAATAGCGATCGAAGTGGCGTAACAATAAGAAAAGTTAAGAGAGGATTGGCTTTACTTGGAATTATACAACAAAGCCTGTCAAAGTATGAAAAATAGTTTCCTTTCCATATATTGGAGCCGTTACGTAAATTACATAAAAGGCGTTGTGATGCCTTGCCACGTTTGCGGTGATTTGAAGGATATGGAGTACTGGAGAAACGAACTCTTTTGCTGCATTCTCATCTATATTGCCCCGCTGAGTATTATTGCACTTTTACCCAGCATTTACATGTCTTTTTCAAACGGGGTTCCTTTAGTAGGTTTTGCCGACATATTTGCGTTTTCTTTTGTGATCATGCTTATGGTTAACCGTGGTTTGACGCTTCCTCTGCGAAAGACTATTTTCATTTCCATTATTTATTTATTGTCTGTTATTCTGCTGTATGAATTGAGCAAGTCGGGAGCAGGCTTATTGTTTTTACTTACCACCACTATTCTCACTGCTATTATCTACTCATCTGTCGCTGCTATTTATTCAGCATGGATAAATACCTTTATTTGTCTTTTTTTTGGAGTATTAATTGGTTTGAGGATAAGCGTTCCTTTTGCTTTAGAATATTCGGTAGGAACGTGGCTTGCGATTTCGTCTAACCTTGTATTACTTAGTTTTTTATGTGCGTTTTGCCTGAAATTATTAATGAAAGGGATAGAAACTTATATCATTGATAAAAAGACATCAGAAGCAAACCTGACTGCTATTATTGAAAATACCACCGCGTATATTTATTCTATTGACAGAGATTTCAGATACCTCACTTTCAACTCTGTTTTAAGCCAAAGTATGAAACACAACTATGGTATCGATATTAAAAAGGGGGATAAAGTATATGGCTATCTTGAAGAAACAGATCGGGACGAAAGTGTGTGGTGGTTTGATACTTATACCGAAGCGCTGACCGGCAAACCAATGCAGTTTGAAAAGGATTACAGCACTGCTAATTTGCCAAACTACACTCATTTTTCTATCAATCCTATTGTAGAAAATAAAAATGTAGTCGGACTTTCCTGTTTTGTTAATGATATTACGAAACAAAAAGAAGATGCACTTCAAAAAGAAAAAATGAGTGCGGATTTAATGCGGCGCAATCAGGACCTCGAACAATTTACCTTCATCATTTCACATGACCTTCGCGCCCCCACTGCCAACATCATAGGTTATGCAGACATCTTACAGGATGAAACATTAACCCCACAAGAGCAAAGAGAATTTTTACAAGGACTTTCAACGTCCGTTGCAGGACTTGATACCACTATTAAAGACCTTAACTCCATCTTGCAGGTAAAACGCGAAGTGAGCGGGGAAAAAGAAATCATCTATTTTTCAAAACTCGTTAACGACATCACGATAAGCATCAGCAATCTTATAGACAAACATTCTGTTCGTATCATATCCGATTTTTTAGATGTGGATGAATTTTATTCATTTAAAGTTTACATCTACAGCGTCTTCTACAACCTCATAAGCAATAGCATTAAATACAGCAAGCCAAACGAACAACCAATCATTGAAATAAAAAGCAAAAAAGAAAACGGGAAAATAATTCTCACATTTAAAGACAACGGATTAGGAATTGACTTGAAAACAAAAGGCGATAAAATTTTTGGACTCTACAAACGCTTCCATTCACATGTAGAAGGAAAAGGTATGGGACTATTCATGGTAAAAATACAGGTAGAATCACTTGGAGGAAAAATAACCATCGCCAGTGAACCCTATAAAGGAACTGAATTTACAATCATATTTGAAACCTAATTGAAACTTAAATGACTAAACCAATAAAACGATTTCTCATTATTGACGATGACCCGATAAACAATTCACTCTCTAAAATGGTGCTAAAAAAATCATTCGGAGAAGTACACATTAACGACTTCATTATTCCGGAAGAGGGATTGGAATTTATCGAATCTGAAACAGTCCCTCATTCTCCCGATACAAAAACAACACTCTTTCTCGACATCAACATGCCTACAATATCAGGATGGGAGTTCCTCGAAAAGTTTGAAATTTTCAACGCATCAATAAAAGAGCAATACAATATTTACATCCTCTCATCCTTAGTTAACACCAGCGACATAAACCGCGCAAAAGAAAATTCACTCGTTGTAGATTTTATAGAAAAGCCCCTTAGCAAAACAAAGCTGCTCAATATTTTCGGCTAATTATATTAAATATAAAGACTGTCAGTCGAGGAACAATACAATAACTATCCGAAATTTGAAGTGAACACTTAAACTAGGCGGGGGAACGTTATTTGAAACATTTAAAGTAAAGTAAGAGAATTGTCTTGTTCTTTTCACGAGGTTTGTGAGCAATGACGGCTATGCTGCAGTTGCAGGTAATAACACCATGCAATGGTGTCGTTGTAAAACACCCGGCAAGGGTATATATCATTAATCATGAGCAGCCTGTAACTTCCATTTTATTGCTGCTATAAAAGTTTTATTAAGATAAGAAAGGTTCAATTCGCCATTATTCTTTTTTAATAATTGGTCTGCAATCCATAAACCTAAACCAAAACCTTCTTCATAAAGATCAATGCGCTTAAATTCATTTTTTAAATTATTTACATCATCAATACGCACATCGGTTTTGTTTTCTGTTATCAAAGAAATACTGTTTGCATTTTTTGTAATGCTGACGCGAATTATAGAGTCGGCCTGTCTGTATTTCACTGCGTTGGCAATTAAATTATTCAGAATGATCGACAGATGGTCTTTATCAGAAAGCACAATAAAATCTGCATCAGGCGGCGCTAATTCAAATTTAAAAACCGCTTTATTTTGATGAGCTGACGATTGCAGCGATTGAATGATTTCTATACATAGTTCAGCTATGTTGCAGTTTGTTTTATTAGTAGTAAAGTTGTCAGCTTTTAACTGGCTCATCAGTAAAAAATTATTAACCAGTTTTTTTAATCGCTGCACTTCTGTTACCTGGTTTTTAATAACGGCCTGCATTGGTTGCGGGATATTATCCGCATCGATTGTTTGTAATTCTGTAAGCATGTTGCTTAAGGGCGTTCGCAACTCATGCGAAGCAGATGCAAAAAATGCATTCTGCTGCTGCGATTGTTTTTCTATCCGTTTCAGCATGCGGTTGAGTGCATCAACCAGTTCATGCAGCTCGTCTTTTACGGCAGGTTCATCAAGCAGCTTAATATTGTTGGTAAGGTCGGTATTGTTTGCTTTTGAAATAATATTTTTTAGAGGCTTTAAAAATATTCCCGATAAAAAATAACCTGCAACAAATGAAATAACAACAGCGATGGGTATATAGATAAATAACAGCTTTTGTAATTGCCCGACAGAAGTATTGTAACTGCCTGCCGGCAGCACATATATGATCGTAATAATGCCGCCGGTTTCTAAGGTTTTACCTGTTTTAATAAACCACCAGTCAGCGCCTTTGCTGATGCTGTGTATGTTTTGATCAACTTCTTTTGCAGGAAGATTATTAAATAAAGTATCTGTATGAATGGTGTTGTTGTAACTGATAAGAAAATATTCTCCGCTTTGGGGCAGCGGAATGGTTATCGGGTTTACTTCTGTTTTTTGAAGTACATTATTAGCGCCTGTTGATAAACGTACCTGAAAGCTTTTTTCGAGTTCTGTTTTTACATTTTCATATAATAAAAAAATAATGATGGAAAGACAAGCCAGTAACAAAAAATTAAACAGCAACCCAAAGCGAAAACGAATGCTTTTATAAAAAGGATATGTTGACTGTTTTATCAAACTGTTTCTTTATTACCTTTTAACATGTAGCCTGCGCCAACGACCGTCTTTATAAGCTGCGCTTTAAAGCCCTTATCGATCTTTTTTCTTAACTGGTGCATATACACTTCTACAATATTACTTTCCGGGTCAAAGGTCATTTCCCATGCATTCTCAAGCAATTGATTTTTGCTAAGCACCTTGTTGGCGTTGCGGGCTAAATATTCAAGTAAAACAAACTCTTTTGTTGTAAGCGCTATCTCTTTGTTATCGCGCATTACTTTGCGGCTTGCGATATCAATTACCAAATCGTCGATGCAGATTTTTGTTTTGTCGTTTT
>CAXUMK010000075.1:15548-21509 GCA_964251885.1 uncultured Segetibacter sp.
TGAACGGATGAGCGCTGCACTGTTCTTATTCTTGCCATCAGTTCATCCCATTCAAAAGGTTTTTTTATATAGTCAACAGCGCCGAGATCGAGCCCCTGCACCACTTGTTTCGTATCGCTTAAAGCACTCACTATAATTACAGGTGTTAATATATTGAACGCTCTTACATTTTTTAAAACTTCAAAACCATTCGTGCCCGGCAGCATTAAATCGAGCAATATCAAATCATAACTTTCTGCTGCGGCTTTTTCAAGCGCTGTAGCTCCGTTATAGCAAACCTGTACAAAATAACCTGCCTGTTTTAAACCGCTTTCCATAAAACCGGCCAGCTTTTTTTCATCTTCAACAACTAATATTTTCATTTCTTAACAGATCATTTTAGCATGCATTTCAGCGTACAAGATATTGTACGCTATCAATCATAATGGAGTATGGTTTTATTAAGCTAAGGCTGTTTATATTTACAAAACCATCTGTATTGCTGCGCTCATAACCTTTTACAACGATCATCTTTGCATCGCTTATTAATGGCATTAACGCTTCGGCTGCGTGTGGCGGCAGTGCAATTAACCTTCCTGAAAGTATAAATGCATTTGCTCTTCCCTTATCATCTGTTTTAATGGCTGGTTTATTTCCGCTTACCGTTGTTTGGCTGCCTTGTGTTGGTGGCGGCGGCGGAATATCTCTTATGTTTATTGTCTCATTTTTATTATTGGTGATGGATTGCAGCTTATTATTCATCACCTCTTCTTTACCCGGCATTGCTGCCATAGTGATCGTTACCTGTGAATGAAGTGTCGCAATACTTAAAACCTTTTTTGCAGTGTGAGGTGGAAAACGCAACCATATTTGCTGATTGTTTTCTTCCATCAAAAATTTATCTACATCGCCGGAAGGATTGCTGCCGTATTGTACAATTATACCGCTTACTTCTTTTGTTTGTTCAGGCTGAATATTATTAAAAGCAGCAGGAGGTAAAGGTTTTGGTTTATTAAAATAATTAAAGGCAAAAAATATGATTATTATCGAAAGAATAATAATGAGGAAAGACTTTATATGTTCGGTGGTAAACTTCATTTTTATATCCATAAAGATGCAATTGCAATAAGTAATGCAGGAAACATCACTATTGCTCCTATTTTTAAAAAGTGCCATGCGCTTATTTCCTGACCTTCTCTGCGTAATACCACCAGCCATAATATAGTTGCCAGCGAACCTGTTACAGAAAGATTGGGTCCAAGATCAACACCAATTAAAACAGCACGTTTTATAATTTCAGGAATAGCTGACGACTGTACCACATTACCCGCTATTAAACCCGAAGGCAGGTTATTCATAACATTGCTTATAAGAGCAATGCCAATACCGCTGCTCCATGCTGTGTTACCAACGGATCTGTTTGTGCTTTGTCCAAGCCAGTTTTTTGCATAAGTAATCATGCCTGTTTTATTCAGTCCTTCAACAATAACAAACAGACCGGCGACCAATGGCAGCACAGACCATGATATTTTGGACAGAACGGCAAAAGGTTTTAAATGACTGCGAATGGTTACTATCAAAAAAATACAAGTACCTGTTATCGCTGTAGGCAAGCCTAATGCAATGTCAAAAGCTGAACAAACTAATAAAACAACGGCAGAAATGATGATGCCCAACGCAGTAGTTTTTCCACCGGCTGATAAAACAGGAATGATGATCTGCGATTCGATAGGCGCTTTCAATTCATTGCGTTGCGTAAAAAACAAGGCTATCAATGTAATTACAATTGCAATGATCGACGGAATAGAATATTGCCTTAACCACGATGTAAGCGGCGGAATATGAGCGCCATAGATCACCAGATTTGCAGGATTGGAAATGGGCAATACAAACGATGCTGCATTGGCAATAAATGCGCAGATGAGTAAATACGGTAAGGGCTTCGTGATCTTTGCGGCCGTTGCCGCCGCTAATACAGCAGGCGTAAGCACTACAGCCGTTGCATCATTCGATAAAAAAACGGTTGTTACAATACCAACTGCATACACCAAAAAAAAAAGTTTTTTGGGTGAGCTTTTAGAAAAAGAAACAGCGCAGGCAGCTAACCAGCCAAACAATTTTTCTTCTCTGGCAATTTCAGCCAGCAACATCATGCCGGTTAAAAAAAGATATACATCCAGGCCTTTTGCTACACCTGTAAATGCCTGCGACGGCGAGATGAGTTTGAGCAACACAAGCAGCAGTCCGCCACCAACAGCCCAAAACGCTTCAGACAATTTAAAAGGCCTGATGATAATTAAAAAGATAGACAGTAATGCAATAACCCAGATGATGATGTTTTGCTGCATATTACTTAAGTGCTTCTTACGGCTTTTTTATTTGAGTTTATTTGCATTTCTGTTAGGACCAAGCTGTGTTCCAAAAACATGATTTTCAGCCCAGGCGCCTATGGTATACTCATCGCTTCCCTGTTTTAAATTTTTTATTTCATTTATTTTTTCGGGTGAATATATTATTGTATGCATGCCCGGCCTTCCTGTTTCATCAACTGCCTTTACGGTAACGGTTGTTTCTTTTTCGTTTTTAATTTGAGTTGATACAAACCATGTTGTATTATCTTCGGCAAGCTTCATCGGCATCCAGTTGCTTTCATCTATTTTACAATGTACACTTGTAATTTCTCTGGCTGACATCACAACTGCTCTTATTTCATCAATGTTTTCTGTTGGCTGTGTTTGTTTTGTCGCAAGATGATAATCGCCGGGAAATGTAATCATAACAAACGGAAATGGTTCATCCAGCAATTTAAAACGCCAGCTTACAACTTTGTTACATACAGATATTAATGAGTATCCGACCGGTCCTTCTTCAATTTGTCCTGTAGAACGGGTGGCAGAATAAATAGTATTGCCATCGTTGGTAATCTCGTTGTAATGCGTATGACCCATATCAACAAGCACAACGTTGTTTTCTTTTATTAATTTATTTAAAGCAATGGTTTCGTTTTTATCTGCAAGGTCATCAGGATAAGTGTGCATGAAAATAACAGCTTCTTCATTGGCCGCCTTTGATTGTACCAGTTCATTTTCAAGCCACAGCAATTGCTGATTACCCAAACGAAAATCAGGACCACCTTTCCCCGGTCCGCATACATCGAGGAACAGGCACCGGACTTCTTTTATGTGTACAGCTTTAGGTAAATGCTCGGCTGCCGGCATACTGTAAAAACCATTAAGACTGCCCTGCTCCATATCATGGTCGCCAGCAAGCAGGTAAACAGGAATGCCAAGCATTTTTAAAGCTGTTGCTACAAGGTTATATTGCTCACACTCACCATGATCAGCATTGTCGCCGGGTAGTATCACAAAGTCGAGCTTGCCGTTACATTCGGTTTCTATTTGGGCAACTATGGATAAAAAGTCAATATAGTTTCGCTCTCTTGCCTTCGTAATATGCAAGTCGCCAATATGCGCAAACACAAGTGGTTGTTTGGTTGTCATTTTATCAGTTGATACTATGTTGTGTTAAGTCAGCTATATGAAAGCTTTGTTGTGCAGTTGTTTTTTTGACAGCTTTTTGAAAAGTTTGCACACCCCTTCCAATTACTGAATTAATATTTTGAGATCAGGAATATCCCAATAATCATCAATGCCCCTCCAATAATCCTTCCGATACTTAACGGATGCACCTCTATTCCAAACCATCCATATTTGTCAATGATAAGTGACATTAAGATATTTGCAGTAATCGTTAAGCCGGCAAGGGTACCGGCACCCACCTTATTCACAAAAATCAGCCCCACGATAACTGCACCTGCACCTACTAAGCCGCCGAGGGGCGCCCACCAGGGCATAGACGTTATGCCCGCTGCTGTAGGCAAGGGACGATGAATACATAAAAAAATGCAACCTAATAAAGCTACGACCGGAAGAAAAGATATGAGGCTTGCAAGCCAGGGATTGGTCACAGATTTTTGCAATGCACCATTTATAGGCGGTCCCCAGGCTTGCAGTATGCCTGCTATAAGTATAACCGGATAAAGCCAGAATTGATTATTTCCTTCCATAATTTTAAATTTTAAATGTTAGAAATGTTGTTCGGTATTTTATTGTGGATTATTATAGTTGCCAAGGTCATGTCATTAAAGTTAAGCTCTGTAGGAGCTACCTGTTTGTAGAAAAATACATTAGCAGTCTCTCTTAAAGCTCATAAGTGCTTTCTGTGCATCCGAGACTCCTATGTAGTCAATAGCAACTTCTAACGGACATTCTATAAACAGGGCGCTACACTGGAGCAAAAAAAGTTAAGTTAATGGCATTGGTTGTCAAGGGATACAAGTGACTGCCTTGGCTTGCCAAATATAGAACGAAAAGTAGAAGAGTGCGACGCAACGATGACTCATAGTAGTAACCCGGCCTGGTTCAAAAAATCCTACTCATTTTTTTCCCTTATAGTATATATTCATAGCGACAATGAATATTACAACTTTGAGAAGTTACTGTTTAAAGCAGTATTAAATTAAATGTATACTACAACCTTGCTTGTAACTCACTTTTTTATTGCTCTTTACTCTAACATGACGCTGCGGCAGGTTCATTATCGCAGACAGTTTTCAGCATCTTTGAAAAAAGAAGCCATAATAAAATTGACACAATTGCGAAACTGCCTAAGAGCATAAATGTTGAGCTAAAGCCGATACCCTGCGCAATCCATCCGCCAATAGCCGGGCTTAATGCAGCTCCAAGCCCCTGCACCGTCATTACTGCACCCTGGCCTACATTCACACGACCGGTACCATCTAAAATTCGGGCTACCAGCCCGGGAACGGCAACGCTTTGTAAGCCTGCACCGATGCCATCTAATATCTGAACCGGATACAACCCGGTATGATTAATCAGATGCGCTGCAATAAAGCCGCGTATTGGAAGCGCTATAAAAGAAATGAGCAACACCAGCCAATAGCCCCTTTTATCAGCCATGCGCATAGCAATAATGGATGCCACGATCATAACAACTTGTGCAATGATGATGGTCATGGCAACAAACATTGTAGGATCGCCCTGGTTTTTTGTTGCGGCAGCCAAACCATACAGCGGCAGCATAGCACCGTTGCCTAAGTGAAAACAGGCAAGCGCAGCCGCCAGTATCAGCAAAGGTTTACTCTTGATCAATACTGTAAAGCCGCTTGCTTTACTGTCGTCTCCATCATCTTCTTTAAGTCCGCGTGCAGCACTGTCATTGATCGCTTTACCGGGTATCAGCAACACAGAAATAACAGATAAAATACCAAAAAGAGCAGCAAGCAAAAAGATGGCAGGCATGCCAAACTTCATTCCTAACCAGCCAGATAGTGCAGCGCCTGCTACATTGCCTGCATGGTTGTAAGCCTGGTTGTATCCGTTCTGGCGGTTAAACCCTTGCTGTCGAACAATGCCGAGCGTAATACCAATCACGGCCGGACCTATCACAGAACCCGCAATAGCGGTAGCTACCTGCGATATACTTACCAGCCAAAAGTTTTGTGTAAAAAGAATAATGGCAGAAGCGGTAGCCGTAAATATGGCTGATATTACCACATACATGCGCTTACGCGAAGTGGCATCTATCAGTGCGCCGGCAGGCGCTGTCATTAGCATGCCGGCTACGCCCCCTATGGTCATTACCGAGCCGATGAGACCACTTTTCCAGCCATGCGCAAGGAGAAAAATTCCTAAAAAAGGGCCGATGCCTGCCTGCAGGTCCGCCATAAAGAAATTAAGTGCCTGAAGCGGCCAAAGAACCTTATGGTCTTTGGCCGCTTCAGATGACTTGCTGTTCATAATGATCCTTTTCAGGGTTTTTATACTGCACGCGGGATAAGATTGTACATTGCTGAGTAATGAACAAAAGTAAAAGTGTGATCCTTTTCTTTCCTTCCACTAGAAGATAAGAAAACGACAAATCCATGATTGCAACGATGTAAAATAGTAGTAATGCAGCCCG
>CAXUMK010000076.1:0-2340 GCA_964251885.1 uncultured Segetibacter sp.
CATATTAGCATCTACGATGAACCTCACTTAATAAAACGTTTACGGTTTTTACTCCACCATGAAGCATTTACCTCATCAGCTAATTTGTCAACGTCTGATTGTTTTGCTTTACTTTTAGAAGTTGCTTCAAGATATTTTATATAATCAATTAATCGCTGAAGTCCAAAGGTGTCAACAGAGGAAGATAGAGTTATTACAATTTCGTCTTTATTTGTCCGCTCAACTAACATAGTTGTAAAGTTTGCTCAAATTTAAACCAAAATTGTCTCTCGAAGATTAAACGTTGTCAAAATGGCGGTTTCAATCTTTTAGCGCAACGCTAATAGTAAATTTAATGTTTTATTGGAAACTCTTTTTTTTGTTTTAAAAAGTGATATTTTAAAGGTTTAAATGAGGGAAGTTTTTTACACTTCCCATCACTTTTCAAAACCCTGTTTGTTCGCTGTGGTTTCCAATCCCAGCCACACAGGTTAAAATACTTCAGGCTATTTTTTTGAGTATCATTTCTTCAAATACTTCCTTTGGTGTTCTGTAGTTAAGTACATTTCTTGGTCTTTCATTGAGTTGCTTTTGCACCTCCTTCAACCGGGCTTTTGGTATGGTATTAAAGTCGGTTCCTTTTGGAAAGTAATCTCTTACCAATCCATTGCTGTTTTCATTTGTAGGACGTTCCCAGGGGCTGTATGGGTGGCAAAAATACACTTTGATTTTGGTGTTCTTTGTAAAGAGTTTATGCTGTGCCATTTCACTTCCATTGTCGTAGGTCATAGTTAGTTTCATTTGTGCAGGTATGGTCTTGAATTCTTTTTCAAAAGCGCTGCGTACTGTAGCAGCATCGAGTGCTTTTAAAGGAACAAGAATGATGGCCCGTGTAGTGCGCTCAACCAGCGTCCCTATTGCACTTGCGTGCTCTTTACCTACTATCAGGTCTCCTTCCCAATGCCCTGGAATCTCTCTTCCCTTTACTTCTTCAGGACGTTCATCTATAGATATGGCATCTGCTATTTTACTTCTTTTATCTGCTCCTCTGCCTACATTACCACGGTATTTTCTTTCCTGTCTTAGCTGTGCAATAAGGCTGTTTTTCAGCTCTTTTTTTGCATGAAGGTAGATGTACAAATAAATCGTTTCGTGGCTTATTTGCATGTCCTTATCGCGGGGAAATTCTTTCTTTAAGGTCATACTGATTTGTCTGGGTGACCATCGAAGTTCAAGTTTTTCGAGCACATATTCCCCTAAAGCTTTACACTCATTAATTTTGTTTTTTCCATCCTTTCTGTTACTTGAATTACCTACTGCATGGCTCTGAGCTTTCATAGCTTTATAGCTGTCCCTGCCTTGCTTTACAACGTCCCTTTGAATAGAACTCTTGTTGCGGTTGAGCTCTCTGGCGATGTCCGAGTAAGTCTTTTTATGACTTAGTAATTTTTCAATTTCTATGCGCTCCTCAAAGGTTAAACGGGCATACTTTTTTTGCATCATACAAGCTAAGTTTTTTAAGCTTAGTGTTGCGTTAGATTTCTGAACCGGCCGAAAAATTGCCACCAACGAACAAGTATTGCCGATGGTGGGAGAATTGAAAAACCTCCGCCTGGCAACCGAAGTTCAATTGAAAAACGTTTGATGAAGTTAAAAACAAAAAGCCAAATAGCAAACGTGCAACCCGAACTAAAGCAGAATAGCGAATTGCTGCCGATTGCTCCAACGTCCAGCCCCACTATTGGCAATACTCTTGTTGAACCGAACCGGCAAGCCGGAAACTTTTGTAACTTGCTTACTATGAGCAAACCTTTTAAAAACAGATTTCATGATTTAAAAGTAGTTAAAATAAGAAACGGTCTACTTTGTACCCTATAGTCGAAAACACTTCGGTCAACAAGGAGTAGAACAAAAAGCCCCGCTACCGCACCGGCAATGGGGCTAATTTCAGGGCTTTTCGTCTACTCCACTTAATGTTAGCAGCAGTCTTGTCCTTACCTAAAGAGATGATTGTAATTCATTTTGGTCTTATCATTTTTTATATCAATTATGAGAAGTGTCAGAAATATGAGAAGTGTCAACGGAATTTAGATTTTTGGAAGTTAGTTTTTTTTCAATTACTTGGGCTCTGTCTTGGATTGATATCTTCCCTGCTTTCAACCCTTCTTGGTAGCCACTATTAAATCCAAAAAACTGTCCAATAAAATATGTCGCCACAGATATTAAAGATGTAAAGATTAGTTTTTTCTCTTTTTGAATTAAAGTCCGATTGTGAGTAAAACGCACAGCCCAAGTTTGAAAATATGTTGTCACTAAATTAACGGTTATGCCATTGTCAAACTTTGCTTGAAACGGAGAGTC
>CAXUMK010000076.1:2350-8127 GCA_964251885.1 uncultured Segetibacter sp.
TTTGGAATAACTTTCATGGTCTTTTTCCAAAGGGATTAAAGTGTAATGACTTTTGTCAAAAATTTTATTTTCTTGCCGAAGTACAGTTATACTGGGTGTATTTCAAATTTTCGCTGGTTAAGAAGCTACCTTAAACTGTGTCTTTGTCAATTGAATAATCTTATTCCACTGTCCATTCATGCTTGTTACTCTAAGGTGAAGCATATTTGGGCTCCTTCTTTACTCCATCTTTGCCCGGAGAGTTTCATTCTTTTTTGTATTACTGTCCGGTGTGCCGACTCTATAGCTCCTGAACCAATGATGCCGCAGCCTATTTGTTTATATCCTTTATAATCCATACGGCTTTCATTGCTCTGATAGTAATCTATCAACTTCTGCGCTTCTTTATTATTGCCTGCAAGCTGCTGTACATTCTCTATTACGGTTTTTACCTTGCTTTCCAACAAAAGCGCTTCTTGCTCTTTACCCCATATTGTCCCTGCTGCTTTATCTTTAAAATAGTGTTCTGCAAATGCATATAAATGTTCAACTGCATGATAGTAGTCAAGTATAGATATAGCCTGTGGAAAAGCATCTGCTATCCAGTTTCTTATCCATACTGCACCATCTGTTATAAATACTAACCGGCTGCCTAAATTACCATAAGACTCTATTACAGTTTCCATTTGTCCGCTAAATGTTTGGCAGCTTCCCAGGTAAGCCAAACATTGTGAATGCCTTATGCAGCCTGGCTTTTCATCAATTCTTATACAATCTCCACTCTTAAATATTCGCCCTACTTTTACTTCCTTCCAGCCTTCTTCTCTGGTAAAAATCATTGAGCCGTCTACTTCTGCATATAATGTTTCTTCCTGCTTTACAGGAAGCATTGTTCTTTCTGCAACCTCTGTTTTGGCAATCTCTTGTCCATAGGTATCGGTCACTCTATATACTTGTGCAGCACTCACATCTACTTGTGTAAATTGTTTGATTACCTCATTGCATTTCTGATAGCTGTCTAAATGCCCGGCATAAACCATTAGCTCCTGCATTCGCGGACTTATCTGATGACTATTGTTGCTTTTACTGAATGGGTGGCTGTTGTTTATCGTTACATAACCCAGAGTGGTGAGGTTTTTTTTTACGCTTGTCTTTAACAGGCGTTCCTATGTTCTTTTCTAAAATCTCTCGCCCTAAACCATTTAAAATATTTACAAACTTCACCTCATAATCATAGAAGTTGTCTTCCTTATTCAAACCATTAAACTCATCGTAACGCTTTGAGGCTAATTCAAGATATTCAGCTTTTGTCATGGCAAACAGTTTTTGTTTCTCTAAATTACATTTTTATTTAAAGCGAAAATTTGAAATACACCCCCGGTATACTTTTTGTCGGCAAATGAATTTTGTTCTTTGTAAAATCGTATTCAGATGATGATGCATAAGTTCTATACTTTCCATTCTTTGCAGTGTTATAGTCTGTTGTTGCGATTTTTGCTTTGAAACTCATATCAAAAGTGGATTTCGTTTTAAGATTTCGTACAACGAAAAAGTATTTTCGATGGTGGGGAAGTTGAAAAACTTCCGTCTGGCAACCGAAGTTCAATTGAAAAACTTTTGATGAAGATAAAACAAAAAGTCAACTAGCAAACGTCCAGCCCACTGTTGGCAATACTCATCGTTGAACCCAACCAGAAACCGGAAGCTTTTGTAACTTGCTTATTGTGAGCATACCTTTTAAAAACAGACTTGATTATTTATAGATAGTTAAAGCAAGAAACGGTCTACTTTGTGCCCTATAGTCGAAAACACTTCGGTCAACAGGGAGTAGAACAAAAAGCCCCGCTACCTCACAGGCAACGGGGCTTAATTTAGGGGCTTTTAGTGTACTCCACTTAATGTTATGCGGCTGTTATTCTTCGTACTGAATGTCCAAATATTTAAACCGATTGTCAACACGTTTAGCTTTTGCTTTCACTGTAATCCATTTATTTAGATGAAGACTTTCAGTGTACTTTGTTTGTTCAATATGTTCGTCCCCTGAAATTTTTAATTTTGGTTTTGACATTTCAGTTTCGTCATTCAAGTTTTTAATAAAGGCATTTCCTTGTCTCGTGTCTGTATTTAAATGATATATGTAAATCTCATAGCTTTTATAATCGTCGTCTACTGTTATAATCTTTTTTGTTGTTTCTATTTCGTCAACAGTGTTTTCAAAAGCTTTAGAATAATTGGTATCTACTAATGATATAAATTCTTCATCTTCTTCTTTATAATTTGAAAATTCAATACTGTTAAAATTTTTGCCAATTTGCTCGGTTATTTCTTCAAATTTCGACAATGATTTTATTAAATCGTCTTTCAGTTCTTTACTACCATTTTCAGGAAGTTTGATATTACCTTTTATATAGAGATTTTCAAATGCGGTAAGCAAGTTTTTAAATTCATTTGATGCATCTACATGATTGTCATTAATAAATTGCTCTTTATCATCTATAATAGAAGTCGAAATATATTTTACATATTCATGTACATATTCTTCAACAGGCAGATATGCTGAAAACAAATCTTGTCCCTTTTTTTGCTTGTATTCTAATTCTAAGTTGATTTTGAAACTTCCTGGCGAATAAGGTTGTAAGTAGGCCGATGGTTCTAAATTAAAGTTTTTAAGACTCTTAAGTCTACCTTCTAAAAAGTCTGAAAAAGCGACTTGTATGTTAGATACTTCATCTGCAATTGCTCTATTTAAATCAGCGGCTTTTCCCTTTAATCCTAACGAATATGAAAAAGAAAATGATTTTTTATAGTTGGGGCAATAGGAATTTTCTAAAGGTTGGTATTCTTCAGGAATATCATCAAAATTTAACGCATATGCAATCAAAAGTTCACCGTTGAATCCTTTTTTTACAAGGAATTTGGTTGATGTTTCAATTAATATTTCTTTATAAGATTTCTTTTTATTTATAAACTCATAATATTCTTTATTAGATAATATTGTATGTATTGTCCAAATCGCTTTTTCATCATCATCTTCTTCTAAATGTGAACCTAAAATTTTATTACCAAATTTGTTAACACCTAAAAATAGAATTGGGAAGTCATCATAATGCAACACCTTAAAGCTTGAATTAATAGCAATTAATTCAACGCTTGCAGATATTAAAGTTGAGGTATTAATTGGTTCCATTAAACAAATTTTATTATGCTCACTTCTTCAATGTAGTCAAAATTGAATAAGTCTGATTTAAAAAAATTATGGTGACTATCTGCGTTTTCAATTGGAGCATGAATAACAGTTCCAGCGTCTTCTTTTATTTTAAATTTTAGACAATGTCCTCCTTTTTTGGGGTTAATAGTAAATGTAGTTTTATAATGCTCATAAATTTGTTCTTCGATTCCACCAGAAGCTTTGTTTATAGATAATGCCTTGTGATTACAAATTTCGTTACATTCCTTCAATTCAAGACCAATTCCTCTTTCCCAATGAGTTTCAAAGTCTTTCTCCAATAATGCTTCTTTTCTAAGCTTTCTCAAAAAAATGTCATTGGCATTAGGAGCGTTTGTTTTACTCAAACAATCACAGTCATGCCCCTTATTAATGTTGTCAAAAGTCATATAATAGGTGGTTTATAATAGCCGCTAAACGCGTTTATTTCCTCAATTGTACGAACTTTTTAGTACTAACTTATTCATTTACACTAATTATTTTATTCGACCTTTTAGTGAATGCGTTTTTCCCAACACAAAAACCGCAAGTCTATGTTAACTGCCCACCGGTCAAGAGGGCTTTGCAGATTGCTTATTTTTTAATAGATACATCCGTATAGCGAGCCGTCGTTTATAAATCATTGTGCCTAATAATTCATGTATCACTCTTATGTCTGTTACGCTTTCCAGCAGGTGAGTGGAAAAGCCTTTATTTCAACAGGAATTGTATTTTCTCTATTTAACCTACTGACTGTTTTAATTTCTCGTGCCGTATTAATTTGGTTTCCTGCAAATACTTTTAATGTACTTGCTTCTATTGTATTATTTCTGATTAATACTATTTATACAATAGTTCAAATGTGGAAAGGGCATTCCTCTTATAATTTCTGGGTAGTAATAGAATTGCTTTTTTTAACTTCTTTCATTTATAAGGCAAACTACATAGTGGTAATGAAAGAAGATAGAAAACGAGGTTGAAGATTAATGGGATTGTTACATTTTCATTACATTCACTTACTTATCATTAAAGGCAAGCCGCTACGTTTTTGACCGTAAGCTTAGGATTTATATTAAGTTGTAAATCAACAGCATAGTTAGCTTGTCGCTCTTTGCATACTTCTTTTAGTCATAGTTTAATGCCAAGATGCATTCTTATACCAGTTCATGTATATTGCTACATGAGGACTATGGCTAAGCATCTTACAAAATTAATTTATGCTTAAAGCCATGTAAAATGTGCAATACATTTTATGAGCTCGGCTGTACTGCTACTATTTGGCATCGTTGTGTCACTCACTTGTACTTGTATAGCTTTATTGGGCTTTTTTAAAAAGCACTCATGTACCAACAATAGCAATAAGGTTATAGGTTGTTAATTCAAATTCTGTATTCGGCAATGCACAAACTAAACTTATAAGGCGGAAAGTATAATTAAATAAATTGGAACATAAACCTAAACCCCAATTCATTCTCCTGATATTCTCCAGATCTATAACAACTTAAATTTCGCTTTCTTGTTTTACTTAAGCCCGGATGATTAAGTTGAAAAATGTTGATAGTCACTTCAGCTCTCATTTGACTCACTATCGAAGCTGACGGGTTTGGACACAATTTGTGTTCGTGAAAATCATAAATAAAGTAATGAGAGAAATGATAAGCAGGATCATCAGGTCGAAGTATTTCATCTGTAAATTGTGCTCCTTTAGCATCCTGTACCTCGCAATTACGGCTCTCTTTTGCCGAAGCAAGTACCTTCAGAGGAAGTGTGCGACGCAACGATGACTCATAGTAGTAATACAGCCCGGCTCCCAAAAAAATCGCTGCACTACCTGTTCCGTTCATACGGGATTTTTATGCCGCGGGAAGTATAAAAAGAATTTTCCGAACACTTACCCGTAAATTGCCTTCATTTACCAAACAACCTTTATCTTTTCCTTCGAAAATTTATTGAATGCCATTTGTAATCATTTTCTTTTGCATCGCCGGTCTTATACTTTTAATATCCTGGGGTAAGGTCAATGCTTTTCTTGCATTCTTGTTCATTTCTATTATCGCCGGTTTGTTGCTTGGCATTCCGTTCGACAAAATAATGGCTTCTGTTCAAAAAGGAATAGGCGATACGCTGGGCTCGTTAATTATCATTATTGCATTAGGAGCCATGCTTGGCAAACTGGTAGCAGACAGCGGTGCCGCCCAAAAAATTACAGCAGTAATGATGGGCTCTTTTGGCACTAAATATATTCAGTGGGCATTGGTAGTTACAGGGTTTATTATTGGTATTCCCCTGTTTTATGGAGTCGGTTTTGTGTTGGTGGTTCCGCTGATATTTTCGGTTGTGTACAAGTACAAATTGCCTGCGGTTTACATTGGTTTACCTATGCTGGCTTCCTTGTCGGTTACCTTCGGATTTCTTCCCCCGCATCCATCGCCAACGGCTCTTGTAGTACAGTTTCATGCTAATATGGGTCTAACGCTTTTATACGGTCTTATACTTGCGGTTCCTGCTATTATTATCGCCGGGCCTTTGTATGCAAAGACTTTAAAAAATATTCATTCTGTTCCCTTAAAAACATTTCAGCCGCAAGATTTAC
>CAXUMK010000076.1:8137-21324 GCA_964251885.1 uncultured Segetibacter sp.
CAGCTTCCCGGAACTGTTGCCAGTTTTGTTGCCGCTCTTTTGCCGGTAATTCTTTTGATGCTTACAACGCTGCTGCCTTACATTTTCTCTTTGTCGCCACAAATGCATCAAATTGTTTCATTTATAGCCGAGCCGGGTATAGTGATGTTGATAGCACTTGTATTTGCCACTTACAAACTGGGCATCAGGCAGGGCAAAACGATGAAAGAAATTATGTCGGTGTATGCAGAAGCTGTAAAAGACATTGCTGTTATCATACTTATCATTGGCAGCGCCGGAGCTTTGAAACAGGTACTTACCGACAGCGGAGTAAGCTCTCAAATTGCATCACAGTTAAACAATATTCACGTACATCCGCTGGTGCTTGCATGGCTTATAGCGGCAGTCATCAGGATATGCGTTGGTTCTGCAACGGTTGCAGGTTTAACCGCAGCGGGTATTGTTGCTCCATTACTTGTTCACTCAAATGTAAACCCAAATTTAATGGTGCTGTCTATTGGTGCTGGAAGTCTCGCCTGCTCACACGTAAACGACTCTGGCTTTTGGCTGTTTAAAGAATACTTCAACCTAAGTATAAAAGACACCATCCGCTCATGGACAATGATGGAAACAATAATCGCCGTTGTGGGATTATTGGGAGTGATGGTTTTGAATGTGGTATTGTAAAAATAAATCGAAAGGCAATGAAGAAAGTATTATTTGAGAATGATCAAATCATTTTTATTTTAATTGACTATTCTGATTTTTTCCCCCGCACTATTAAGAGATTGAAGGATTTTAGGAACAAGAGGAAGCAAATGTTTTAAAGTATTTCTGTAAACATCCAATACAATTACAAGACAAGGAAGATTAGATATATTTTGCTGGTAAGGAATATTTTTATCAACAACGATCCAGGCATCAAAATTATTTTCCTTTAGTAATTGCAATAAATAGCCATTTTTGATTCCATTCCATCTCATATCTTTTACTGTAAATGTTTCATACGTGTCAGGAAAATAATTTTTAAAACGCACATCTATATTTTCATCTAATAATATTTTCATACTAACTCCATTCAGAAATCAACTTATTGGCAGCCATTTCAATTACTCCTTCAGCCTGGGCACGGCTCACCGATGGAAAGCCTTTTAGAAATTCATCTAAAGATTCTTCTTCCAGGTAATCAAATAATGTTTTTACAGTTACCCGCGTTCCTTTAAACACAGGTGCTCCACCTGCCAGATCTTTTTCACATTCCACGTATCTGTTCAACGATTTCATAACTTCATTTTTTTAAAGTTACAAATAACTTACTTTATGCAAGCAATCACTCCAGACCAGGCTTTCAAAAACACAGGCTTTACCCTTCCTTCTGCTCCCAAGCCGTTAGGCGTTTACAAGCCCTTTCTTATTGTTGGCAACCTGTTATACGTTTCAGGCCACGGACCGCTCAAACCGGATGGAACATTGATAAAAGGCCGGATAGGTGAGACTATGGATAAAGAAAATGGAAAGCTTGCCGCTCAGCAGGTTGGCTTAGCCATTCTTGCAACCCTGAAAGCAAATCTCGAAAGCCTTGATAAAGTAAAGCGGGTTATAAAAGTTTTAGGTATGGTGAATTGTACGCCCGATTTCGAAAAACATCCTTATGTGATTAACGGCTGCAGCGAACTGTTCAAACAGGTATGGGGCGAAGAAAATGGCGTAGGTGTGAGAAGCGCAGTAGGTATGGGTTCGTTACCAGATAATATTCCCGTTGAGATTGAGGCAGTGTTTGAAATTTGAATACTTAGCCACGAAGGCGCGAAGACTCAAAGGTGAAGAATTAGTGAAACTTAGAGCCTTTGTGTCTTCAGGAATATCAGCCACGAAGGCGCGAAGACTCAAAGGTGAAGAATTAGTGAAACTTAGAGCCTTGTGTCTTTGTGAATATCAGCCACTAAGGCACAAAGACTCAAAGGTGAAGAATTAGTAAAACTTAGAGTCTTTGTGTCTTTGTGTCAAAAAGACTCAAAGGTGAAGGATTAATGAAACTTTGAGCCTTTGTGTCTTTGTGGCAAAAACCGTTTTTCTCAAACTGTCTTACATTCTTCTCTTATCCTATCTTTGCCGCCTTATGGATGAAAAACGTTCAGTAGCATTTCACACATTGGGTTGCAAACTCAACTTTTCAGAAACCTCTACCCTTTCACGTCTGCTCGAAAACGAAGGTTTTGAAAAGAAAGATTTTAACGAAAAGGCCGACGTATATGTCATCAATACATGCTCTGTTACTGATAATGCCGATAAAGAATGCCGCTATCTTGTTCGCCGTATCCAAAAAAAATCTCCAGAAAGCCTGGTGGTGATAACTGGCTGCTATGCCCAGCTAAAACCTGCAGAAATAGCCGCCATTGAAGGCGTAGACCTGGTTTTAGGAGCGGCCGAAAAATTCAACATTGCACAACATCTTAAAGAATTGACTAAAAATCTGCAGTTGCGACATCTCAGAAGTTACCGGTTTCAATGCCTCTTTTTCTATTAACGACCGTACCAGAACCTTTTTAAAGGTGCAGGACGGCTGCGACTATAATTGCTCATTCTGTACAATTCCGCTTGCCCGCGGAAAAAGCCGCAGCGATACTATAACGAATGTTGTCAATAATGTACATCAACTTGCAGCTACAGGGGTGAAAGAAATAGTGCTTACGGGTGTGAACCTGGGAGATTTTGGCAAAGGTGGTTTTGGAAACAAAAAGAATGAAGAAAGTTTTTTTGAATTGGTAAAAGCGCTCGAACAAATACAAGGAATTGAACGTTACCGTATTTCATCCATTGAGCCGAACCTGCTGTCAAATGATATTATAGAATTTGTAGCCAACAGCGACCGGTTTATGCCTCATTTTCATATACCATTGCAAAGCGGCAGCAATACTATTTTGGGTTTCATGCGCAGAAGATACCGGAGAGAATTATATGCAGAACGGGTACAACTTATCAAAACCCTGATGCCTCACTGTTCAATAGGTGTGGATGTGATTGTCGGTTTTCCCGGTGAGACTGAAGAGTTGTTTATGGAAACAGTTAACTTTCTAAATAGTCTTGATATCTCTTACCTGCACGTATTTACTTATAGCGAAAGACCCGATACTTTAGCCATTGAAATGAAAGGTGTGGTTCCTGTAAATATTCGTAACGAAAGAAACAAAAGGCTGCGCCAGCTTAGTTTTATGAAAATGAGCGAGTTTACAAGAAAGCACATTGGCCAAACCAGGAAGACTCTTTTTGAGGCAAATTCAAAAACCGGTATGATGGAAGGATACACAGATAATTATATTAAAATCAATGCTCCTTATAAAAAGGAGTGGGTAAACGAAATTATAGATTGGACCATTTAATTCATAAAAGCATGGAGGACTCAAACCTGAAAAAATTTATTGTTACCATAAACTTTTTTATGGATGAGCAATTTATGACGCTTGTTCCTCCCCACCGTACTTACATCAATTACCTGATTAATAAAGGCGTTATCGACTCTTATGCGGTCAGCATGGAAAGCTACCGAAGCTGGATCATGATGACAGCCGAAACCAAAGATGAAGTAAGAGATTACCTGCGCAAATCTCCCCTGTTTAAATACTGGACTTTCGAAATTGATGAATTGTATATCTATGACGGGCAAACATATAGGTTGCCAGCTTTGCAGATGAACTAGCAAAAAAACTGTGAAGAGCCAATTGGCTAATTTGCTAATGTGCTAACGGGCTAATTATAGCAGCCGCTTGTCGAATAAAGAATGAAAAGTACAAGAGTGCGACGCAACGATGCCTCATAGTAGTAATATAGCCCGGCTCAAAAAACTTCTACTCACCTTTCTATGGCGTGAAGGATAAACAAAACTGCCCGGTTAATACCAGGCAGTTTTGTTTATCCGGTTTATATTTTTTTAAAAATCAAGACCTAAAGCAAAGTACCATATAGGCTTATCTCTAAATATTCCATCCATTGGCCAGCCGGCATCTATTTTAAGAAAGTAGCCTAAAATTGTGCTTCTTGCACCAAAACCATAACCGCCTGCAAAAGGCCCGATGCCTCCGGCTTTGGTTAGAAAGGTGACAGGATTTCCCTGTTCGGTATAAGCTACGCCTGGCCTCGATAACTTATTGTATTTACCATTCCATGCTGTACCTAAATCAGTGAACTGTACCAACTGGAAGTTTCTGAGGAATGCATTGTTTACAGGCTTATTTAAAAGCGTTGAAAATACCGGCAACCTGAACTCACTGTTCATGACAAGAGCATTATTACCGTTTGCCACATTCTGATCAAAACCGCGCAGGTTTACCGCAAGCGTTTGAAATGCATACGACTGGTCAGGCGAAGGTTTGTTTGCATCGTTGAATTTAGGAGAAACCCAGCCATCTACACCGCCGAGGTAATAGATCAGCTTTTGCTTGCCCCAGCTAAAATCACCTGCTGCACGTACTGCCCATATAAAGTTGCGGTAAATAGGCAAATAATGCCGTGCATCAAAACCGAAATTATAAGTAAAGGCATTTTTACCAACCGTATCTCTCACCGGTATATTTATATCCATGTACACTTTGTACCGCAATCCATGCCATATATTCATTGTCGGGTTGACCGTGTTATCGTGCACATATTCAAAATGGGTCAAAGCATATTGTGTTACCTGATCGGGTGCAGCAAGCGCAGTAGGATCAACTGCTGCTACCTGACCTCCTACATAGTAAACAGGTTTAATAATCGTTCTGTCACGGCGGTAACCAATGGTTACACGTAAACTTTTTACTTCGTTCAATGGATAGCTTCCGTTAAACTGGTACAGGTTTGTAAGAAACTTGGCAGTATAACCTTCATTATTATCAGGACCAATTGTACCGCTATTGCTTGTTCTGTAATACGTTAGTCCCCAGTCAAAGCGCTTTTTTACATTCTGAAAACCAAAAAGGTATTCATTGTCCTTCAGGTTTGTTCCTAACCTGAATCCTCCAATAAATTTGATGTCTTCAAGCAGGTCGCTCACACTTGCCCTGAAAGTAAAGTTGAGGTTAGAACCGTCTCCTAATTGTATCGGCCCATTGCCACCAGTATATGGCTGAAAACGATTAATCAGAATATTATTTGAAATTCCCCCAACGACATAATCATTGCTGAATTTGAGTCTGTAGTTAAAAAGTTTAGACCTGTGTAAAACACCCTGATCTAAAACAGGGGCTGCCTGGGTTGCACGCTGTGCGGCAGAGTCTTTCTTCTCATTTTCAAACTCACTCTGAAAAACAGAACCTGTGTTGCCCGAAGTTGTATCGGTATTGGTGCTAATGGTTGATTTACCTTCTTCGGCTTTTCTTTCAGAAATGATTTTTCTCATGTAATCAGTAGGCCTTGCATTTACATTTCTTTTACGCAGCGCAATTGAGTCTACTTTTAATTTATATAAGAATTTTAAATCACCCTGACGTGTTACTTCGCTTACCTGCCCGCGGTCACCGGCAATTCTTGTTTCTAAAAGACTGCTTTGATAATTGGTGATAGGAAAAGTATAGGTTGAGTCTTTCGTTACCTGGAACGTGCTGATACTGTCAGGTTCGTTTTTTTGCCATGCAACCATTGTAGAGTCCAGTTCTTTGTCAGAAGGATTGCGCAACACTTCATCCCCGATATAAAATAAAGTATCGAGGCCTTCCCTTTGGGTATTGAAGAAACCTGCCCACCTGTTGGCTACACCGTTTTCATCAGACACATAAGTGAAGTGATTTACGTTGTACTGCATAGGATAACGGGCATTGCCGTACTTCAGGTTGGTAAGCTGTGTGATCTGCTTTTTAGTGATATAATCAAACAGGAAAATATTGTAACGATGGTTGCTTGGTAAAACAGTGTCGGCATTTACCGCATCAGGACCGGGACGGTTGCTGGCGAAAATAATACCTGTTTTGTTTGGAAAGGCTACAAAAGAAGCATCCAGGTCGTCGTACACATCGTTGGTTAACTGCTCAAGCCTTTTGCTTTCTATTTTATAAGTAAAGATATCAGTATGTCCATTTTTTACTGCAGTCAGCAAAAGGGTATTTGCATCCAGCATAAACTGTACATCAATTATCTGGTCAAGACCTTCGATCTCCTGTTTATAATTTTTATAACGTGCAATCGCATCGTACACAAACATCCTGATTTTGCCACTCTCCCAGTAGATTACCGCAACCCTCGAACCCTTGCCATCCCAGGCCATTAACGGGTAATTCGGGTTCACATCCATTTTCAATGTTCTTACTCCATATTTGATTAAAGTAGCGGACAGATCATAGTTTTCATACAAGCCAACAGAATAAATTCCTTTGTTGTACTTGGCAACTACATAGCTCAAACTGCGCGGATTGGGATTTGCCTGAAATCTGAAAAAGTCTTTGCGGGGAGTGATCTCTTCGGTAACAGAAACTGTTCCTTTCGGTACATTCCTGCGCTGGCGGATGTCTTTATAATATTTGTCCTGCTCGTAAGACATGAAGTCTTTCAGTACCTCTTTGAACTTCTTTTTAGCTACACGCTGAGAAGCGCTGTTCAGGCTTTTATATATACGGGCTAAGTATAAAAAGTAAGCAACGTTTTCTTTCCTGTATTTTTCCTCAATATAAAACCAAAAAGAAGCGCCTGCGAGTTCTGGCTTTTCAAAAGCAAACTGGTAAAAATTTTTGTAGCTGTCGCTTAGCATGGCGCTTTTTAGATCGTCGTCTTTTTGTGTGCTCCATCTTTCGGCTATATAACTCACGTATCCATCTGTTAACCATTTGGGCAGGTCGAGCAGCGCCTGGTTGCTTGCAAACTCCCCAATGTCTTCTCCAAACAACTGGTTATCGAGCAAAACCTGGGCTATTCCTTGTCTTATCTGGCGGTTCAGATCAGCGTGATTACCATCAAAATAAATCACCATTTTGTTATTGACCAGCCTTGTCAAACCGCCGGTAGCAGAGGTGTATACTTCATTTCCCAGACCTATATTGCTGCTGCGATAATCATTGTAATTATTATACACTACAATATTTATCTGCCTTTGAAGAGAGTATTCGACCTGTGTCTCGATTCCCTTTAGTTCCTGTTCCGCAGCTTGTGCCACAAATTTTCCAAGTTCCAAACCTCCCTGGTTAAAATAAGTATTGAAATTGCGTGACTGATAAAACTTCCAGATAAATTTTTTATGCTGAATTCTGTTTTTGCCAAATTCAACTGCGTTTACCTGCGCCAGACTATAAAAAGAAATAAGGTACAACCCTAAAAAAGAAATTATTCTGTTGCTCATGCTGTTAACTTGCATATCCTGTCTTTAAAATTTTTAAAATTAGGATAAAAACATTGTAATGTTCGTTAAAATACGTTTATGATATCAGTTAAGGTTTTTACATTTAATCCGGTTTATGAAAACACTTATTTACTTTATAATGAGCAAAATCAGGCTTTAATTATCGACCCCGGTTGTTATTTTGATGAAGAAAAACAAAAAATGGATGGGTATATTAAAATTAACAGGCTTAAACCCGTTCAACTGTTAAATACGCACTGCCATCTCGATCATGTTTTTGGAAACAAATGGGTTTTTGACACTTTCAAATTGGAATTATTTATACATCCAAATGAAGAGCAGGTTTTGCAATTTGCACCGCAATCGGGCAAAATGTGGGGAATGCCATTTGAGAATTATGAAGGACCGCTTCATTTTCTTGCGGCTCACGACATCGTTCAATTGGGTAAAGACGAGTTAAAAGTATTGCTGGCACCCGGTCATTCTCCCGGAAGCATCTGTTTTTACTGTGAAGCGCAGAAGTTTATAATTGGCGGTGACGTGTTGTTTAGAGAGAGTATCGGCCGCACAGATTTACCCGGCGGAAATCAGGCGGCATTGCTGCAAAGCATAAGAGAACAGCTTTTTGTGTTGCCCGACGACTTAATCGTTTATCCCGGTCATGGAGAGCCAACAACAATAGGATACGAGAAAAAATACAATCCATATTTACAGGGATGAAAGATGTTGGTTACAGGCATAGAAAAACGATGAGGCTTTCGTTGCGACGCTCCGTTCAACTGTAGTGAACCTGTTTTAACTTTTTTTCATGATATTATTGTCCTACCGATAATAAAGCTTCTTTCATTTGGTCTATTCAAAATCAAGTAATTCTTTTACAGGAACGTTGAGTTCAGTAGCAATTTCAAGAAGAAAAAATATTGATGGATTAATTCTCCCTCTTTCTAACCTGTTTAAGCTTTGTCTATCCTTATCGCAACGCAGAGCTAATTCAGTTTGACTTATGCCAGACTTTTCCCTTAATAAGGCTATATTCTTCCCTAGCTTTTTAAGAAAAATGTCTTTAGTCATTGCCTCAATTGAGGCTTGCAAGGTTGACTTATTTAAAAAAAATATTGTAAACGTATTGGTTTACAAATTAAAAGTTTTATATTAGCTAATAAAAGCATACTAACGTAATCAAATAAAACTTTCAAAATGAAATCAACTAAAGCATTTGCGCTTCTTATTGTATTAATTATAACTTTCGTAGGATGTAAAAAAAATAGTTCAAATAAATCTAAAACTGAATTGCTTACTCAAAAGGCATGGATACAAAGCAACTCTGAAATAAAGTCGGGAACGAGTGATTGGTCGATAGATCCCAATTGGACTTATACACCTTCTTGTGAAAAAGATGACAATGTTGTTTTAAAAGCTGATGGTACTTTTGAAAAAAATGAAGGTGCTACAAAATGTAATCCATCTGATTCTCAAGTATATATTACCGGTGTCTGGTCTCTACTGAATGACGGAAACACTTTAGTGGAAACAGGTAGAGAGGTAGGAACCACTGGTTCTGCAATTACTGATACATATACTATTGATAAATTAGATGAAAATACGATGATACTAAGTTTCTCTGAAACTGATAGAGGCATTACTACAATGTACCGAGGTACATTAAGGCATTAAATGTAATGAGTTATAGAGACTTAGCTTATTAAACAAATGAAACCATCAAATGAAATCGATGAGAACTTTACACTTTTGATTGTATTAATCACAAGTTTTGCAGCATGTAAAAAAAGCAGTTCAAATAAATCTAAAATTGAACTGCTTACTGAAAAAGCATGGCTACAAACAAATTCTGAAGAAAAATCTGGTACAAATAATTGGTCTGCTGATCCTATGTGGGCTAGTATAAAGCCTTGTGATAAAGACAATAATTTAGTTTTTAAAACCGATGGTACATTAGAAGTTAATGAAGGTCCTACAAAATGTGCCACATCTGGTAGCCAAATTGTTGGTGTCCTAACTTGGTCTTTAGACAATAACGAAAATAGTATGAACATAACAAGTTTTCAAGGAAGCAGTACATTTGAAACATCACATTATACTATTGATCAATTAGATGAAAATATATTGGAATTAGAGATGAAAAAATATATTGATACAACAATAACTACTTTTCGTTACACACTTGCACATTAAGTTGTTTTTTACCTACTAATTCACCCAGTAATAAATACCCACCTGCAACACGCTGTTTGCACCATTTTTTCCTTGAGCAATCACATCGCCATTATCGTTGAGGTAAGCAACATTTACAAGGTCTTTAAAGCCGTAATTGTACCGGGCTTCAATTCCAAAATCTTTGCTGACAGTATAAGCGAAACCAAGATCAACGCCTACATCAAAATGCCTGTAAAAGCCAGTAAAATCACTTGTAATGCCTTGCGACTTTGAAACAGCTTTCTGCAAAAAACCAATCTCAGGGCCGGCCATAATTGCCGTACGCCTGCCAGGACGAAATCCAAATAACAGTGGCACAGCTATATAATTTAAACGCAGGCTTCCCTGCATGCTGGTGGCAGTAGGCCTGTACCCAAAACCTTTGCTTGAATACAACAGTTCAGGTCTCACAAAAAGATTGTCCTGCACAGGTATTTCCGCTGCAACTCCTGCATTCCAGCCGAGCCTCGCTTTGCTGTCATCGGTCTCAATGTATCGCACAGTAGCAAGGTTTACTCCGCCTTTTATTCCAAACCGCACCTGCGCATGGCACAGGCTTGCACACAGAAAACTGATTAGAAGGATGGGAAGAGGTTTCATTACGATCGAAGATTTTTTAAAAGGTTAATGATTTTGAAAGTTTGTGAAGTTACAGATGATAAATATCATCTTTCTAAGAATCCCTTTTTGCATTCAAACCTACTTGCAGCACGCAAAGGCGCAATGGCGCAAAGGAACAACGTAAAGGCGCGGGGAAAGAAAAATGCAACAGCAAGACATAATCTTTGCGTCTTTGTGCCTTTTCTTGAAAACTGCCAACAACGAAAAAAAGAGAACTCGATTTCGGCAGTCTGTTTTTACGCAATGGGATTGCTTCGTGCCTCGCGATGACGACATAACCTTGCTTTGTGCCGCCAATGACACATTATGTCGTCTTCAAAGAATTTGTCAGGAAAACGAAGATCAATTACTTACAATAACGCAACCATGAAATGCACCCTCTCAATTTACGATAGCAAGAAATTAATATTTTTATAATTTTTACTATTACACATTTATACTACTTTTCTATATGATTAGATAAAAAGATCTAATTACAACCTTAAACTGTATAAAATGAAAAAACATTTACTTGCTTATTTTCCTGTTCTTGCATTTACTTTTAGCGGCTTCATAACCTTACATGCTCAAAGCATCCATGTGGTTCCTAATCCTACTGCACCAAATGCTTTTACATATAGTAACAACAGTGGAGCATTATCAGGATATAGCGGTACCCCAATCATTCTAAACAATTCTTTGGTGCTGGAATACAACCCTACCACCACTTCGGATCCTACGCAGATTAAACTGCAACTGGCAGTGTATACAGTTGGCGACAGCCTGCATTTGATCACTAACCCGGATGCAGGACAGGGAGTTTATTTCAACAGTGTTCAGCTTATCTTTAACAATAAGCTTTTTTTCATTTATCTCAATGCAGCAGGACTACAGCAACTTGCTTCGTTTGACGGCACATCAATAACTCTTTATCCCAACCCCGATGCAGGATTAGGCTATATTGGTTCTCCAAGAATTTTTAATAATACCTTATATGTGGCTTATAATAATGCTGTCGGAATAATTCAGTTTGGAAAATTTAATGGCGCCGGAATAACACTCATTCCTAATCCTGATAACAGTCAGCGAGCCTTTAATAACAACTATTCTGTAGTATTTGGCAACAAAATTTGTTCGAGGTATGTTACAGCCGACGGTACGAAACACCTGGCAACTTTTGATGGAACTCAATGGACCGTGCTACCCAATCCTGACAACACTACGGATGGTGTTGTTCCCCAGTTTCCTGCTGTGTACCATAATAAATTATATTTTTATTATTTAAGTGCTACAAATCAATACCAATTTCTGCAGTATGATGGTGTAAATAACCCTACTCTTATTGCAAACCCTCAAAATGCAAACTCTACTATGAGTGGCGTTTCAGGTTTTCCTATTGTATTTAACGATACACTTTTCTTTCAATATTATAATACGAGCAGCGTATTGCAATTGGCAAAATTTGGTGGAACTTCTATAACACTGGTGCCTAATCCTGATGCCTCTCCCAACGGGTTTTATAATACACCAATTGTTTACAATAGTAACTTATACATCTTCTATGTAACGGCCGATAACCTGCATCACCTTGCTCAATACCAGGGCGCATCAAACAGCCTGAAGGTATTTCCAAACCCCGACTCAGGACCAGGATATTGGGATCAGCCAATTGTTTATGACAACAACCTTTATTTTGAGTATGCCAATGCGCAATCCAGATTTCAGTTAGGTTATTTTGACGGCACCTCACTCAAATTAATTTCGAATCCGGCAGGTGCTTATAATGGATATGGCAATACCAATGGCTATTTGGGTTATCCGGTAATTTGGAATAATTTATTGTATATGCAATTTGGCAGTGTCCCTTATAAGTATGCCGGCAACCTTGCTTATTTTGATGGCAGCGCTTTGCCAATTACTTTACTCAGCTTTACTGCACAACCAGATGCAGGTACTTCAATTTTGCAGTGGAAAACAGCTAGCGAAGTAAACAATGCTTACTTCGCCGTAGAACACTCGTTGGATGGAACAACCTTTCAACCTGTCGGAACGGTAACAGGTCATGGCACTGTTACCACACAACAGGCATATCGCTTTATTGATAATACTCCTTCTAAAGGTGTGAATTATTACCGTTTAAAACAAGTGGATTACGACGGCCATTTCACTTATTCAAATATAGCCACCGTAAATTTTGAAAATGTGGCAACCGCCTTCAAAATATTTCCCAACCCCGCTGTTAACAGTGTAAATATAAGTCTGCCTCCAGCAACGGTAACTTCTGTTATTGAGGTTTACGACCTTAGTGGAAAGAAAGTGATGGAAAAGCAAATTGATGCAAATACAGTTTCAAAATCGCTGGATGTAAGTATGCTTCCGGCAGGTGTCTACCAGTTAAGATTGATGCAGGGTACGCAACAACAAACCATAAAATTGGTAAAGGAATAAAGAGTAATCATAAAGAAAAAAAACAGCAGGGAAGAAAGCCGAATAAAGGATTTTCTTCCCTGCTGTTTTTTTATAGTTGTCAAGGCAATATTATTAACTAAAGGTATTTTGGGGGACAAACATTTATTCTTTCTTCTGCTCCGGTTGTGTCACTCCCTTTTACCGCATCTTTTCATAGCAGCGTTTATACTTTCCGCCTTATATGTTGTGCATTCCAAATAAAGAAGTTGACAGATGTTTGTTGACAGTTGACAGAAAAAGCTTCTGTCATCAGTCATCTATCAACTGTCATCTCTTGCCTATACTTCCCGCCTTATAAGTTTCCGCCTTTGTTGGTGTTCTTCACCAACAAAACACTGCAGGCTGACAGACTTTTATTATGAGGGAAAGTCAGTAAAAACGGGTAATTCTTATTTCATGTACTAACGATAGAGATAAAAACCCTGAAAGGGTTAAATTAAAATAGCCACGGGTGCAACCCGAGGTTGCTTACAATATGGTTATAACAAACCCCGAAAGGGTTGAATATTTTAGCCTCCTTTATTCGCACAATCTATGTTATTCAACCCTTTCAGGGTTGTTGAAAATTTAATCTCTTTTACCACGGGTTTCACCCGTGGCTATTTTTGTTTAAGCCCTTTGGGCT